>WHTO01000177.1 GCA_009377665.1 Dehalococcoidia bacterium | reverse complement strand
CTCAACGAAGAGGAGAGGCGTGGGGCATCTCGCAGTAAGACGAGCGAAAGTGAACCGTAGCCAATGGTTCTAAGTGACAAGACGATCAAGGAAGAGCTGGCCGGGGGCCGAATCAAGGTCGAGCCGTTTGACCTCAATGATGTGCAGCCAGCCAGCATCGATATCCGCCTCGACCGGCGCTTCCGCGTCTTCCGTAACTCCCGCCAACCCTACATCGACGTGCGCAAGCCAATGGACGACCTCACCGAGCTCGTCGAGGTCGAAGAGGACCAGGCTTTCATTCTTCACCCCGGCGAATTCGTCCTCGGCAACACCATCGAGCGGGTCGCCCTGCCCGACGACATCGTCGCCCGGGTCGAGGGGAAGAGCTCCCTGGGCAGGCTCGGGCTGCTCGTCCATGCCACGGCCGGCTACGTCGACCCCGGTTGGGATGGCCACTTGACGATGGAGTTATCCAACGTCGCCAACCTTCCCATCACCCTGTACTACGGCATGAAGATCGGCCAGCTCTCCTTCGCGCGTCTCAGCACAGCGGTCGAGCGCCCCTATGGCTCGAAGGAGCTCGGCAGCAAGTACCAGGGTCAGGTCGAGCCGACGGCCAGCCGCATCCACCAGGACTTCCAGACATAGAGATGGACTTCATGGCGCGGGCGCTCGAGCTCGCCCGCGCGAACGTGGCGCGCACAAGCCCCAATCCGTGGGTCGGAGCAGTCGTCGTGCGCGATGGGCGTGTAGTCGGTGAAGGGTTCCACGAGGGTCCGGGGACTCCACACGCCGAAGTCGCCGCCCTGGAGCAGGCTGGCGAGCTGGCCAAGGGCGCCGACGTCTATGTCAGCCTGGAACCGTGCGCGGTCAGCGGACGCACGGGCCCCTGCACCGACGCGCTGATCGAAGCCGGCGTCACTCGCGTCTTCTACGCCATGGATGATCCCGATCCCCGCACCGAGGGCAGGGCCAGGGCCATCCTCACGGCCGCCGGTATCCATGTAGAGGCCGGGCTCCATGAAGCCGAGGCAAGGGAACTGCTCGAACCATATTCGCATCAACGGAAGACGAGCCGGCCCTTCGTGACGGCCAAGTTCGCCGTCAGCCTCGACGGCAAGATCGCCGCGACGAGCGGCGATTCGCGCTGGGTTAGCAGCGACGAATCACGTGTCGCCGCCCACGAACGCCGAAGCCGCGTCGACGGGATCGTGGTCGGGTCCGAGACGGTCGTGGTTGATAACCCACAGCTAACAGCCCGCCCCAACGGCAAGCTGTCGGCCCACCAACCTCTCCGCGTCGTACTCGATGGCCGAGGTCGCATCAGCACGGCCGCGGCGGTCTTCGCGGGCCGCGGACGGCCCCTTGTCATCACCTCAGATGCTTCATCTCAAGAGTGGCGCAGCGAGATATCTATGGTGAGCGATGTCGAAGTCGTCTCAGCGGGTAGCAACGGAGGTGTCGATCCCGCCGCGGCGCTGAATGTGCTCAACGCTCGCGGCGCCTTGCATGTCCTGGTCGAAGGTGGCGGCCGGCTGCACGGGTCATTCTTCGACGCTGGCCTCGTCGACAAGGTTTACGCCGTCATCGCGCCGCTGATCATCGGCGGGGAAGGCCGCGGTGCGGTGGTTGGAGCCGGTGCGGCCACGATGTCCGCCGCCTGGCGGCTGGATCGAGTCAGCGTCAACAAATGCGGCCCCGACATCATCGTTGAGGGCTATCCGCGGCGCGGCCAGCTAACCAGCGAGGATTAGAATTACGAAACCAATGACGACCGAAACCAGGAATTCGCTTCTCTCTTACAGGGATCAGTTCCCAATACTCGCGACGAGCACTTACCTCATCAACAACTCCCTCGGAGCAATGCCGCGTTCAGTCCATAACGCCCTCGATGACTACGCGACGCTCTGGGAAACCGAGGGCGTGGCCGCCTGGCACGATTGGCTGCCGATGGTTCAGGAGGTCGGCGATCTTCTGGGCCGCCTGATCGGTGCCCCCTCCGGCAGCGTCCTTATGCATCACAGCGTGTCCTCGACGCTGGCTATCGTCGCCTCCTGCTTCGATTGGAAGCCGCCTCGCAACAAGGTGATCCACAGCAGCAACGAATTTCCTACTGTTGACTACTTCTGGAACGCCTGGCAGAGGTACGGTGCGCGAGTCCAGCGTATCGAAGCTGAAGACCGGCATATCTTCCCGCTCGAGCAGGTACTCGAGGCCATCGATGACGAAACACTTCTCGTCTCGGTATCCCACGTGCTTTATCGCTCGTCCCAGATCGTCGACGTCGAAGCCATAACCCGCCGCGCCCACGAAGTCGGCGCCTACGTCCTGGTCGACGCCTATCAGTCGGTCGGCAGCATGCCGATCGACGTCGCCGCGTGGGACATTGACTTCCTCACTGGTGGCTCCGTTAAGTGGCTCTGCGGCGGCTCAGGCGCGGGCTACCTCTACGTCCGCCCCGATTTGATAACGAAGCTTGAGCCAGCCGCCTGCGGCTGGATCTCACACGAGGACCCCTTCGCCTTCACTCCCGCGCCGATCGAATACGCGCCCGGCATCACACGCTTTCTCGGCGGCACGCCCGCTATGCCCGGCTTCTATGCGGCGCGCGAGGGCTATCGGATCATTGAAGAAGTCGGCCTCCAGGCGATCCTCAGCAACTCGCTGCAACTAACACGGCCGATCCTCGATTGGGCGCTGGATAGAGACTTCACCCTGCGGACGCCGACAGACGACTCGCGACGAGGGGGACATGTCACCATCGATCTGCCACGCTGCAAGGAAATCTCGGACCGGCTTCTCGAGAAGCGCTTCTTCCACGATTACCGGCCCGGCTCCGGCATACGTATCTCGCCACACTTCTTCAATACCGCCGGGGAGGTCCAGGCCATCCTCGACGAGATTGATTCACTGCTCGCTTCCTGATGGGACTTGATTTCGACATCCGCGACAAAGTAGCCTACCTCACCCTTAACCGGCCCGAGGCGCTTAACGCCATGGATCCAGAGACGATCCGCGAGCTGTCCACGGCCTGGCAGGAGGTCCGCGACAACAACGACATCTGGATCGCCGTCGTCCGCGGTGCAGGTGACCGCGCCTTCAGCGCCGGCATGGACGTGAAGAAGACGATCACTCGCTCGCCGAAGCGGGCTAATTTCTACAACAGTCAGCGCCTGCCGATGCTCGAACGCGGCCTGCAGGTCAACAAGCCTGTCATCGCTGCCATTTATGGCTATTGCCTCGGTGGCGGAGTCACGCTGGCCCTCGCCTGCGACATCCGCATCGCCAGCGACGACGCCGTCTTCGGACTACCCGAGATTAAGCGCGGCGTCTTCCCCAGCGAAGGCGCGACCTGGCGACTTCCGCGGCAGATCCCGTGGGCCGTCGCTATGGAGATGCTGCTCCTCGGCGACAATATCGACGCCCGGCGAGCCTACGAAGCCGGCGAGATGAACTCGAAGGTGAAGTACAACGAGTCGTTGGCCGGCTGCTTCAACTGCCGCCGTTAACGATGCGTGGTACCAAGGAATCGGCCGTTCGCTCACTGCAGATGCCCCTGGACGAGGCTCTGCGCTTCGAGCTGCTGATGTCCCGCACCCTCCGCTCGACCGATGATGCCCGCGAAGGGCCCGCGGCCTTCGCCGAAAAGCGTCAACCAGACTACACGGGCAAATAATGGAAGGAGAGGATCGATGGCCGGAGACATGGTGAGCTTCCCCAGCAATGGCAAAGAGGCTTCAGGTTATCTCGCAAAACCGCCGGAGCCCGGCCCCGCCGTCATAGTCCTGCAAGAGTTCTGGGGACTAAACGACGACATTAAACGCATCGCAGATCGCTTCGCGGGCGAAGGGTTCGTGGCCCTTGCCCCCGATATGTACCACGGCCAGGTCGCGACGGAGCCGGACGAAGGCCGCAAGCTCGCCATGGAGATGCAGTTGGATCAGGCGGCGCGAGACCTTGAAGGCGCCGTGCAACACCTGAAGCAGGACGCGGGCGTTTCGCCGAAGAAGGTGGGAAGCGTGGGCTTCTGCATGGGCGGCGGGTTGTCGCTCTACCTTGCCTCGCTCTACCCGATGGACGCCTGCGTGACCTATTACGGCGCCCCGCGGTATGCGGAGTTCAAGCCCGAGGGCATCACTGCCCCTGTCCTTGCTCACTACGCCGAGCTCGACCCCGAAACGACGGGACGCGGCAAGAAACTCGCCGACGACCTGCGGGCGGCGGGCAAGGATGTCGAACTCCACGTGTACGAAGGCGCGCACCACAGCTTCTTCAATCAGACGCGGCCCGAAATGTACCACGAAGAGGCGGCTGAGAAATCCTGGCAACGGACGATTGCCTTCTTCCGCAATCACCTCGCCTGACCATAAGGAGAATCTAGATGGCCAAACTGAGCAGCTCCGAGATCCGAGACGCCCTGGGTAAGCTCGCCGGTTGGGACGGTGACGAGTCCGGGATAAAGAAGTCCTACAAGTTCAAGGACTTTGTCCAATCCATGGGCTTCGTCAACCAGGTGGCACTGCTGGCCGAAAAGGCCGATCACCATCCGGACATCGAGATCTCGTACAACAAGGTGAATCTGACGCTCGTCACTCACAGCGAAGGCGGCGTCACGAATAACGACACCGAAATGGCGGCAAAGATCAACTCACTGGGATAGCGAGAACTGCCTCGATCGTCTGCGGCTGGACGGAACCGCGACGATCGGCTAGACGTTTGTCTTGATGGGCGTCGGTTGACGCCCGGAGGTACCCTTGCTGAACTGGCTTTCACCGCTCGCGGCGGTATGCCTCGCCGCCAGCTTGCTTATTGCCTGCAACGACGACGACGAGGACGGCAACATCCTCAACCCCACGACAACCGCCACCGAACAGGCCACGGCCTCGGCGACGGCTACGGCCGAAGCGACAGCTACGACGACCCCCGAGCCCGAACAGACAGCCGGCGTAATCGAGGACGTTTGCGAGCCCAATCCCTCGCCCGTCGATGAATCCGATCCGTCGATCGTTCTCGATAGTCCAGAGGAAGGAAGTTCAGGCAGTCCGATCGAGGTTACCGGTGAAGCGAG
>WHTO01000176.1 GCA_009377665.1 Dehalococcoidia bacterium | reverse complement strand
TCCCGAGGGCGCGGAGGCCGAGGCGCGGGAGCTCGCCGGCGCGGCAGGATCGCTCGGTGGCGCGCGTCCCAAGGCCAACGTGGTGGACGGGCACGACCTCTGGATCGCGAAGTTCACTTCGATCGACGACACCTGGCCGGTGGAGCGGCTGGAGGTCGCCACCTTGGATCTCGCTCGCGGTGCAGGGCTCTGGGTCCCCGAGGCCCGCCTGGAGCTGGCCGCAAGCGACATGCCCGTCGCCCTGATACGTCGCTTCGATCGCCGCGCCGGGGGGCGGATTCCCTACATCTCGGCGCGCACAGTGCTTGGTAAGGTCGGCTCATCCACTGGCACCTACACCGAGATCGCCGACGCGCTACGTGAGATCTCGGTGGATGCCGCGCGCGATATCCGGGAGCTCTGGACGCGCATGGTCTTCGGTATCTTGGTGACAAACACCGACGACCACCTCAAGAATCACGGGCTGCTCTACGTACGCGACAACCGCTGGCGCCTGTCGCCACTCTTCGACGTCAATCCTCAACCCCGCAGACATCCCCAGATGGAGACTGCGATCAGTCCGATCCACGGATCCGATCCCTCGATTGAGGCGGCTCTCGACGCCGCCCCCTTCTTCGACCTCGATCCGGGCGAGGCGCGGAATCGCGTCCGCGCAATGGCCCGCCATCTCGCCGAGTCCTGGAGAGCGGCGTTGCGGGCCCGTGGGATCACGGGCAATGCACTCTCGGTCTGTGCGCCCGCTTTCGAGCACGGGCGCATGGAGGCTGCCCTCGCCCTCTGAAATGCGGTCTGCAAATGGAAATCATGGAGGTATTGAGATCTGCTTTGAAAGAATGATCCCCCTCCGCGTTTTCCGCGGAGGGGGATTGGACGATTTCCACTGCACTTGTCATGATCCTGGCTTCAAAACCGGCTTTCCGGTACGGGGGGTTGATCTCAGCGAGGCGTGCGTCCTTGAAGGCGACCACGTCCTCCGGCGCGACCTGGCTGGCGTCATCGTGACCGAGGAACCCGACCAGTTTCTTCACCGAGCGCTCGTAGGCCTCCCTGGTCGACTCGCTCCGCTTCTCCCCGGCGGAGACCTCTTTCCACCAGCCCTCGAACAGGCCCGTTATGGACGCCTGTGAGGACGGCCGAGAGCCGGCCGACGCTGTCGTCTTCTTGTCTTCCCACTTGGGGAAACGCACTGCAGCCGGGTCAGGGCTATAGTCCCCTCCGCGTTCCGCAGCACCTTACTGGTCGCTGCGTCCATGGCTGTTGCCACGTGCTCAAGTACCTTCTGCCTGCTTTCAGCGTCGACGAAGAGCCCCTTCCAGGACAGCACGGCATCAGCGAACTCGCCGAAGCGCTCCTCCAGGCTGCCCTTGCGCCGTGCCGCCTCGCCGATCATGAGCGCGCCGCGGCCGAAACGGCCGGCGAAGGCCCTACTGTTCGCCTCCAGCGCGTCGCGCCATACGCTGGCCGCGCCAGGCTCCTCTTCGAGGGCTTCCGTGAAGCTGCGGTAAATCTCACCAGCGAGCGCAACGGCTTCCTTGTTCGTCAGCACTCGGGGGCCCTGATGGTGCCCCGACCACACCCTCTCCAGGTGGGCTGCGACGGTCGCTTGGCGGGCCTTGGCTTCACCAAGATCGTGCGTCCGCAGCGACACCTTTACGGCTTGAGTCTTCCCGGAGATGGCCACCGGAACGATCTCCTCGCCGACTGGAATGCAAAGCGTCAGACCCGCCGCGTGTGGCTTCACGTCGGCTGGGATGCGCTGGACAAAGTAGGGGATCGAGGACTCTCTACGCCTCATCGGACGAACTACGCGAAGCAGCATGTTTCCCACCATTGTTACCCAGTATGGTGGGGCGCAACAACCTGGTTTCTATCAACTATCTGAAGTTCCAGGCATTTCCGGAAGAAGTGGTGCCCAGGGGCGGCATACAACTTCCTATAAATCGCAATGACTTAGGAGAGAGTGGGACACTCGAAGCCACCACGGGTTTCCGCGGGTTTCCAGGGGCAAGTGTCCCACTCTGCGGAGGACTGCGGCCATGACCGAAGCCTACCCACTGCACTGGCCGCACGGCTTCCCGAGGACGCCGCGGACCACCCGCAGCCAATTCCGCACCGGCCTGGACGGCGCCATGCGGAACGTCACCAACGCCCTGCGCTCCTTCGCCAAGGACAGCGGCAAGGACATCGTGAACCTGCTGGTCTCGAGCAACGTCACCCTCATGATGATGGAGCCGAAGGACGGCGCGGTGGCGGTCTACTTCACCTGGGATGACATCGACTGCTGCATCGCCGTCGACCGCTATCCGACGCCGGCCGACAACCTGCAGGCCATCATGCACATCATCGAGGCCGAGCGCGTGAAGCTGCGCCACGGCGGACTGAACACCGTCCGTGCCGGTTTCCGGGGCTTTGCCGCCCTCCCGCCGCCCAAGGGCAAGGACGGGCAGCGGTACCAGACATCGCCGTCGTCTTCGGCGATGTTATAGCAGGGCCCGTAGAGGAAGAGCACGACCGGGCGCCCCTTCCAGCGCGGCAGGTGGAGGCGATGGCGCACCCACCCGCAGAAGCGATGGCGTCGTCCGGTCAGCCAGGCGAGGTCGTCGTCGGTTGGTTCATAGATCGCGTCGATGAATTCGGCCTCGCCGACCTGGCAGCCGGTCAGGGCCGCGACGATGCGCGAGGTATGCGCCGTGACGCCGGGGATCTTGACGGCATCCGGGGCGAGGGATTCATCCGTGCGAGGATGGCTCTCGGCGGAGACAAAGTCATAGGGGCGGTTCATGGTGGGATGTTCCTTGGGTCAAGGCCCCAGATTCAAACCATGTTTGCCGATGAGCCAAAATCCGCCGTGCAACCTGTTCATGCTTAACATAGAGACGATGCATCAGTCTCGATTTTCCCGAGCCGTTCGCTCCCAAAACAAAGAGAATCTCGCTGCCAGCCAGTGAAACGTTCAGATCTTCGGCGCCATCTCGTGGGATGTGAATGGTGATAGGCAACGTGTGAACTTCCTCGTAAGTAAACGTGGTCGATGACCCGGTCAGCTGGAGCCACTCCGTTAAACTAGAAACGAAGCGGATAAACCGTCAGTCCGTCCTCACCTCTCGCAGAGCCCTGTTGAAGAAGTGGCGGGTCGCCTTGTCCCGTGCGTCGGCGTCCGTCAGCACGATGTTGCGCATCTCGTTGTCGCGCTGGAACATGCGGATGGCGCTTTGGAAGAAGGCATCGCGAAAGGCCGAGTAGACGACGTCGGGCGGGTTGTTGCGGAGCATCTCTGACATGTCCTCCGTGAGGACCTCGCGGTTGACCTGCTCGAAGCGAATCATACTTGAACGTGCGCCCTGTCCCCAGGAATTCGAACAGCTATGCACGACCATCACAACGTCTAGTGCTGTTGTAGACAAGCCCCGCGCAATCTGCGGCGGCGGACAGCGGTCAGCATGCCGGACGAAGTTCGCGCCGCCACTCGCGGACGAAGGCCACCACCGAGTCGATGGCCTCCCGGGTCATGTACTTGCGGCCCTGCTCGGTCGGATTGATATCCGCCTTCGCCCGCTCCTCGTAAACGGGGATCAGGGCGTCGATGCGATCCAGCAGCCTGTCGAGCTTGTCCTCCACTTCGGGAAGGCATGACTTAAGCCTCTCGCCGTCGCGGTCGATGACGGCGGCCAGGTCAAAGACGTCGCGCACCTTGAAGGTCGACGACCTGTAGAAGACCTTCTTGATGGCCGCCTCCCAGGGGGTCTCGATTAGAATCGTGCGCCCATCGAACTCCCACGGATGCGTCGGCTCGGCCGTGCGCCTGCCGCCGAGGATGAAGTCGATCTCTCCCCTGTCCAGTTCCAGCTTCAGGTAGTTGCCGGGGAACTGGTAGCCATGCTCACCCAGGAGGGCCTTCGTCGCCGGGTTCCTGGCCGGGGACAGGTCGGTGACGGCATCGGCGTTCGGGAGGAAGATATCGATGTCGTAACTGATGCGGTGCTCGTAGAAGACCGCAAGCGCCGTGCCGCCGCCGAAGGTCCACTTCGGCGGCTCCTTCAGCGTGTCGAGCAGGCGGATCGCGTCACGCAGCAGGCCTTGCCAGTCGGAGGTCGGCCATCTCGTTGATCCAGCCGACGTTCCTGCCATCGGTCGCCCTCCAATTGCGCGCCGCCCTGTAGAGGTCCTCGAAGCTGACCACGCCAGCGAGGACGATGTCGTGGATCGCCTCTGCGGAGACCTCGTCGAAGAAGGCCTCGACGTGGGGGCGCCACTTTGGATCCGGATGGTCCGTCACCAGGCAGTGAACAAGCTCTCCGGCGCTGATGGGATATGGGCGGGGAGCGTTGACGGTGGCCAGCACGGACCTGATCGGCCTCTCGGCCGCCGCTGCCTTCCTGAAGGCGTCCTGGAGCCTCCGCCCCAGCCCCTTCACGTCTTTGGCAGCAACGGAGGGCACCTGGACCTCTACGCGCCTGATGCCGCGGTTCTCCCTTTGAATCTCCCGGTACTTCTTGACCCGACGGGCCGCTGTGCGATCTGCCATGGGTCCCTCCAGAGCTCGGCACATCATATCGTAACCGGATTACGGAAACAAGGCGTAATCCGGTTACAGCTCTGCACGATATATCAGAGGCTTAAATGGCGAATTCAAGGGGGCATTCTGGGAGACGGTGCGAGGGCGACAGCGTTCGCATCATCCTCGGCCGCAGGCTAGAACGCGATTTTGAACTCTTGGAGTCAAACTCTACGAAAGCTCAAGCTTCCCTGCTTCCTCCAACACAATGCGAAATTGGGCCGACGGAGCGAGGCATGTGGTTCGACACGCATTCAGATAGTCGGACGGCGATCGACAGTTATGTCCCCGCGATAAGCGACGCCAGTTCAGCAACACCGATCACCTCGATTCCCGCGCCTTTAGGGTATCGATCGTCGCCGGAGTACACGACGAACGAGCGCTCCGGCTTCAGGTCCTCGCGCGCATGGTGGAAGCCCTTCTCGAGCTTCGGTGCGAGGCCGCGCTTGATCTCGATCGCCCACAACTTGCCGCCCGGCAGTTCCAGCACGAGGTCAATTTCCGCGCCGGCGGCGGTCCGGTAAAAACATGCCTTGACCCGCTCCGGCGCCGC
>WHTO01000175.1 GCA_009377665.1 Dehalococcoidia bacterium | reverse complement strand
TGGAACAGATGAAGAGAGGCCCGATAGCCACCAGCGCCAGATTGTTGAATTCAAGACCATTGCTCTCCATCAGCTCCTTTGCGGCGAGAACAGCGGGCTCGTCCACCAGCGGGCTGGAGACATGGATCACCGAGACCACACCGTCGGCGTCCTCCTGTCCGGCCGGGATCGACGGGAAGGCGACTCCTATCATCACGGGAATGTCGCTGCCGATCTGATTGCGAAGGACACCGAGGGCCTGCAGGGCGTGTGGCGCCTGCGCCTCGATCACAATGAAGTCGGGATCCTCGTCGACAGCCTGCTGCACCTGCGGAGAGAGGTCGACCTGCGTCGGATCGAAGGAGGCGGTAATGACGATCTCTACCTCCGTCTCCTCGGCAAGTAGTTCAAATGGTGGCAGGATCGACCTTCCGAAGTCGTCGTTCGCGTAGATGATGGCGATCCTGGCATCGGGCTTTTCGGAACGCGCGTACTCGCCCAGGGCCCGACCTATCGAGATGTTGGGAGGAAGTCCGCTGACTCTAAGCGGTTCCGTGGGTTCGCCGAACATCGCGGCCGGCATCAGCGAAAACACGGTCGGGACGCCGGCCGCGACTGTGAACTCCGCCACGGCACCTTCAACCGGCGAAGACTGGCCCAACGACAGGGCAAAGACCTGTTCCTGCTCAACCAACTGCCGCACTGCCTGCGTGCCCTGGGCCGGTGACCCATCGTGGCAGCCTTCAACGAGCTCCAACTGGCGGCCGTGAATGCCACCGGCTTCGTTTACTGCATCGAACAGGACCTGGACCTGGGCCGTGAAACTGATCGCGGCCAGGGGTCCCGTGCAAGGCGTTTGCTTGCCGATCTTGATTGCGTTCTCGGTAACCCCGGTTCGGTCCTCGTCCGCGGGACGCTCGGTGAACACCGCGATCCCGTCGTCCAGGGTAAAGAAGCCGCCAACCTCCCGCGGATTGCTTTCTATCCCGGCCGAGCCCGGTCCCGTTTCTGTCTCGGCAGCAGTTGTCTCGCTTTCAGTAGCTTCGGTCGTGACTTCAGCCTCAGCTCCGCTCTCGGATTGGGTGGCTTCACTTTCTTCGGCGGTTGCCGCCGTCTCTTCCTCGCCGTCGTCGTCATCCCCACATCCGACGACCGCTGCGATCAAAAGAAGCGCGGCCAGCGTTGACAGCGCCGGTCTTCTGGAAATCCTCATTTTATCCCCCCTCAAATCGCCGAGTCCGGCGGGCCGTTTAACAATTGTTTAACAATCGATCGCTGACCAAGGGCAAAGGTACAGACGCCTGACTTGTGGGTCAATAAGGACTGGGGTATGGTATAATCCGGCCACTGTGCAGGCAGACAAGCGCAGCCCGATGAGGGCTGGCGCACACGAGTTGGAGGGCAAAATGGGTACCGGGCAAATGATCGTCGACGACCGAGACGCTGGCATCTTCCGCGTCAACCGTTTGAGCATGACCTCCAATGAGGTTTTGCAACTCGAGCGGAAGCGAATCTTCGACAAGTGCTGGTTGTATCTCGGACATGAATCCGAGCTCGCCGGCCCTGGCGAATACCGGAGACGAGTGATCGCCGATAGGCCATTGATCTTCATCCGCGGAAACGACGGCGAATACCGCGCCTTCTACAACACCTGCACGCACCGCGGCGCCCTGATCTGCCGGGCCGATCAGGGTACCGCCAAGGTGTTCCAGTGCTTCTATCACGCCTGGACGTTCGACAATAAGGGCGCCCTCATCGGAGTCCCCGACGAGGCTGGCTACGGTTCCGGTTTCGAGAGGGAAGAGATGGGCCTCAAGCCGGTCGAACGCCTCGCGCAGTACCGTGGTTTCTACTTCGTTGCCTTCGATCCGCTGATAGAGGATCTGGTCGACTATCTGGCCGGAGCGGCAGATTACCTCGACCTGGTCGTCGACCAGTCCGAAGAGGGCATGCGCATCATTCCGGGGACGAACAAGTACGCGATTAAAGCCAACTGGAAGCTGTTGGCCGAAAACAGCATAGACGGTTACCACGGGCTGCCTACCCATGAGACTTACTGGCAGTACATCGCCGACCTGGGCGTGGACATGAGCGGGGCGATGATGGGCGGCGGAGCTCGTTCTCTTGGAAACGGCCACGCCGTGATTCAATCCCCCGCGCCCTATGGCCGACCCATCGCCGTCTGGCACCCCCTGTTCGGTGAAGATATGAAGCCAGAAATTGAGAGCGTCCGCAACCGGATCTGGGCGCGCCACGGTCAAGAGCGCGGCCGGATGATGACCAACGAGATACGCAACCTCCTGATCTTCCCCAATCTCATCATCAACGACGTGATGGCTATCACCGTTCGCCAGTTCTGGCCTCTGGCGCCCGACAACATGGAGGTGACGGCGTGGGAGCTGGCGCCGAAGGATGAGACAGCGAAGCGGCTGGCGACGCGTCTGGACAGCTTCCTGACCTTCCTGGGGCCCGGGGGGTTTGCAACACCGGATGACGTTGAAGCACTCGAGTCGTGCCAGTCTGGGTTCAATGCGGATGCTGTGGCTTGGTCCGACATCTCAAGGGGGATGCAGCGTGACCCCAAGACCACCGACGAGCTTCAGATGAGAGCCTTCTGGCGGCGCTGGAGCTCCCTCTTGCAAGGCGTTCCCCATGAGGATTGGGAGGCGACCGAACAAAAGAGAGAACCAGAGCAAGTCGCCTCCACCGACGGTCGGCCAGGGAAGGAATTGACGGGGGTCAGCTCTTAAAGCACCGCCGCGGGCAGTGTCTGGCAGGGGCAAACCCGGGGATTGGCATCATTCTCTGAGCCCGGGTAGCCTCGGATCAGCGCTTGGCTTAACTTCGCTACACAAGCAATTCAGTTCAAGGAAGGGGAGAGCAATGGGAGAAATTCTGGGCGTCGGACTGTCCCACTACCCGGGGTTGGGTGTCAAGGACGAAACCATGGCGGCCGCGCTCATGAAGACGCTCAAGGACCCCGGCCTGCCTGACGAATACAAGAACCCAGAGAACTGGCCACCCCAAATGCGGGCCGAGTGGGGAACGGACAACGGCAAGACCGCTGCCGCAAAGCATCGGACGGACCTGCTTGAGCAGTTCAAGAAGGCGAGGGCGGCGATTGACGAATTCAAGCCTGACTTCGTTCTGATCTGGGGTGACGACCAGTACGAGAACTTCAAGGAGGATTGCATCCCGGCGTTTTGCGTGCTGGCCTACGAGAAGCACGAGGCGCAGCCTTTCAAGCACATGGGCTTCCTCGGGACTAACGTCTGGGGCGACCCCGAGGACAAAGTCTTCAGCTACCAGGGCCACAAGGCAGCCGGCAAGTACCTGGCGTCCAGCTTGATTGAGCAGGGATTTGACGTCGCTTACGCCTACAAGCCCCTTCACCACGGGCTGGGCCACGCGTTTCTCAACGCTGCCATGTATATGGACTATGACCGCAAGGCGGGCTGGAACTATCCCATCCTTCCTATCCAGATCAACGATTACGGACGCCGCGTGATTGCCCAGAAGGGCGGCCTGCCCGATCTTTCGAAGCCTGTCGCCGAGGGCGATCTCGACCCGCCGTCCCCGATGCCCTGGCGCTGTTTCGATCTCGGAGCAGCCACGGCCCGGGCATTCAAGAACAGTCCCTGGCGGGTGGCGCTGGTAGCTTCGTCGAGCTGGTCTCATGCCTTTCTTACTGCCAAGAACCACTGGATCTACCCGGATGTGGAGGCAGACAAGCGTCTCTCTGACGCGCTGGCCGCAGGTGACTACCAGGTGTGGCGCGATACAACGCTTGAATCGATAGAGGAGAGCGGCCAGCAGGAGCTAATGAACTGGTTCCCTCTGGCCGGCGCCATGGACGAGCTGGGACGCAAGCCGGACGAGCACGCGCTGATCCAGACCTACATCTTCAACTCAAGCAAGTGCTTCGCGATTTTTAGGCCCTGACTCAGGGCTGGACGGCGACTCTCAATACCTGGGTGGAGAAGTGGGAGCACGCGGCAAGCCATGCCGCACGCTCTGTTGACCCTTGGAATTCCGGGGGACTGTGCGAGAGGAGAGATTGTGAAACTGGAAGGCAAGGTCGCTGTTGTTACGGGCACCAGCCCAAACATCATGGGTGGGATCGCGGAGGAGCTGGCCGCGGAGGGGGCGCGCCTGGTCGCCGTCGACGCCCGGGAGGATTTTGTAAATGGCTGCGCCGAGAGCATCAAGCGTTCCGGCGGTGAAGCCATCGGCGTGGTCTGTGACGTCACTGACGAGGAGCAGGTCAAGAGGACGATCGGCTCGGCCGTGGAGGCGTTCGGAAGTGTCGACATCCTGGTCAACGGCGCCGTCAAGCAGAATCGCAAGGGCCTCCTGGGCATGCCCATCGATGAGTTCCGGGCCCAGGTGGACATCATTCTTGGTGGGGCTCTTCTTTTCAGCAAGCATGCCGCCCTGCAGATGATCGAACAGGGCCGGGGCGGTTCAATCATCAACATCGCCTCGACCGAAGCCCACGGGGGGAGTCCAGGCAACATCGGTTACGCCACCAGCAAGAGCGGCCTGCTCAACTTCACCCGCTCAATCGCCATGGAGCTCTCGGAGCACCGCATCCGCGTCAACAGCCTGACACCCACGGCCACCGACGTCTACGAGGGCCGCGACAGAGCGGAAAGGTGGGGCGTGGAGTGGCTGATGCCGACCGGAATCGCCGATATGGCTGCCATCCTCGAGGAGCGCGGCCGGATGACGCCACTGCGCAGGCTGCCAAAGCCCAGCGAATACGGGAAGGCCGTCGCCTTCCTGACCTGCGACGACGAGGCCGGCATGATCACGGGCTTTGACCTGCGAGTGGATGGCGGCAATGTCGCCCGCTTCTGGGGCTGGAACCCCGCGGACGGCCCCCACGACTGGGTCCGCTGACCCCCTCGATCGCCTCGGGCACGCGGGCAATGACGTCCATGGCCAGGGTCGCCTTTGGGACCACCAGCGGCACTCGGGGCCGACGTGGATTTTCGGCGGGAAGTCGCCGGCGAAATGGGACGCCCCGATGCTCTAGGTGTACTTTCCCGGGAGGTTGGTGACACGGCTGATGGGAGGGAAGCCTCCGATGGCTGTGTGTCGACGGTGATGATTGTAGATGTGCAGCCAGCGGTCGAGGGCG
>WHTO01000174.1 GCA_009377665.1 Dehalococcoidia bacterium | reverse complement strand
ATTGACGGCAATGTACGATGATTTCACATTGCCGGGGAGTATCGTCAACACATTGAGCACCGTTCAGACCTTCGGCCTGATGCTGTTGGCCATTCTCACCGCATCAGTGGTAGGCATCGAGTACGGTCTGGGGACACTGCGCACTGCACTGGTTCGAGGAACTGGGAGGATTTCCTATGTGGCAGGAAAGTTTCTGATGCTTTCGGTTGTTGCCGCAGGCGCGCTGATGATTGGAGCCGGCGTGGCCGCGCTCAGTAGCGTCGTAGCCGGCTCCCTAGTGGCCAGCCCCTCAGGCTATGCTGGATCATCCACTAGCTGGGCCGATGCAAGCATCGCGTTCGGCAAGACCTGGTCATCCCTTCTCCCTTACATGGCGCTCACCGGGTTTGTCACCGTGTTTGCCAGATCCTCGGCAATCGGAATGGCGGTTGGACTCAGCTATCTGTTCGCCGAGCAGATCATTGTCGGCCTACTCTCGGGTCTCTTCAACTGGTTCCAGGACGTAGCGGACTTCTTGCTGGTCCGCAACATAATGGCATGGGCGGGAGGTTCCTCTTTCGGAATGCCAGCGATGGGTGGTCCACCGCTACTTCAGACCTTCCTGATTCTTGCGATATACACGCTTCTGTTGATGGGCTCGGCCTTTTGGTTGATCCGAAAACGAGATGTGGCAGGAGCGAGCGGCGGTTAGGAGCAAGTCACGATGATCCTGCTGGTTGTCGTTGCCGCAGACTTTCTGCGCTCGATACCTGACTCGCTGCTGACCCAGGATTCAAGAATGATTTTAGTTCGCAAGGGCGGATGCTATGAAATGGCCGCACGCGAATACCCATGTCGTCCTGTCCGATGGAGTGGCATTGGCTGTACGCGACATCGGCGATTCCGTTACGCCTCTGGTGTTTGTGCATGGCGCGACCCGCGAGGTAGAGCGGCGCGCGCTGCCCGCCGCCGTCCGGCGCCCCGTCGCCGCCCTGCGCAACAGCGTGGAGACCACCATCGGCGAACTGACAGAGACGCTGGGCCTGGCGCGGTGCCGCACCAAGACCGTCTGGGGCCTGCTCACCCGCACCGCCGCCACGATCCTCGCACACACGCTGCTGCGCCTCGCGCGCGTGTCAGCGACCAATCCACATCTGCGCCTGAGAGCGTGAGGCGCCGGGCCGAGGGGGAACGGAGTCGTGCGAAGAGAAGAGACGACGTGTTGCATCGTCGGCGGCGGTCCGGCGGGAATCGTGGCGGGGCTGCTGCTGGCCCGCCAGGGGGTCGACGTGCTGATCCTGGAGAAGCACGGGGACTTCCTGCGCGACTTTTGGGGCGACACGATTCACCCTTCCACACTGGAGCTCCTGCACGAGCTCGGCTGGATCGAGGAGTTCCTGCGGCTGCCCCACACGAAGATGACGCACGTCACGGTGGAGATGGCGGGTACGCCGATCACGTTTGCGGACTTCCGCCGGCTGCGGGTGCGCTGCCCCTACGTCGCTTTCATGCCGCAGTGGGACTTCCTGGACTTTCTGGCCAACAAGGCCCGCGGCTACCGGGGCTTTCGCCTCGCGATGAACGCCGAGGGGACGGAGCTCGTCCAGGAAGCCGATCGCGTGGCTGGTGTGCGCGCCCGCACTCCCGAAGGACAGCAGGCAAGCCTGGCAAAATGCCGTAGCGACTCCGTCATGGCCCAAGCTCCTGTGAACCTGCGTTTAGAGACATGTCTCAATTTTCCTCCTTCAGAAGCTGGACGGCCTACCGTGTGCCGGTAAGACGTGACCCGCAATGGGCTAAGCCATTGGCTGGACCGGGCACTGAGCGCGGGATAACACCATCGGTGGCGGCCGCGCTCCTCGACGCGCTGTTCGACGAGGCCCGACGAGGCGAGGACGAGGCAGACGAGTTGCTGGCTGAGGGGTGACTGGGTGACTGGGACACGGCGCCCGAGCAGTCCCGGTCCCGATCCGTTCCCGGTGCGCCCGGTAAGTGTTCAGCCGTCAGGGGCAGGCTGCTCGCGGCCATCCCAAGCGGTGTGAACAGACGCTCCTGCACATCTGGCGTAGTTAGTCTAGGCGGTAAATTTGACATCGTCGTCCAGCGTGTTGTCGGCGCTCTTCTCGGATTCCCCGTTGCTGCTTATCGCTCCTTATGACCGTCGGCCTGCGGCCGTCGCTGGAGGCCGTCGCGCTCGCCATCGCCATAGGCTTCACGCCACGCATGCTCCGCCTCTCCCGCGGCAGTGCCCTATCGGTCAGGGAGGAGGTATAGGTTCAGGCGGCCCGGGCGATGGGGGCGAAGACGTGGCGAATCATCCTGGTCCACATACTCCCGAATTCCCTCGCGCCTGTGTTCGTGCTGGCCACGGCCTACCTCGGTAGAGCCATTGTGGCCGAGGCGAGTCTCAGCTTTCTGGGGCTTGGCGTGCCGCCGCCGCATCCCTCCTGGGGCGGCATGCTGCAGGTTCGGCGCCCGGGGCTATCTGGAGGCCGCACCGTGGCTCACGATCTTCCCCGGGGTGGCCCTGTCGTTGGTGGTGTACTCGTTTGCTGTGTTCGGAGACGCATTGCGGGACGTGCTGGACCCGAGGTTGCGCGGGTCGTAGCCATGCTGAGCTTCGGCAGGCGGCGGTCCGTCGTAGCGCGGGGGCTTGTCCCCCGCTCTCGCGTGTTGGGCGCCCACCGCGATGGATCGCCGCCAGACACCGGGAATGACATCCTCGTGCCTGATGTCATTGAAGTCTAAGCCGGTAAACGCGCGATCGAACTGGTTCGAATCCCATCGGGGTCGCCAAAAGTTCCCTCAGTGGCCAGCCCGCGACGGGGTTATCCGATGGATCTCGTCGGCGATTGATGGGCCTGTGCGTGCGGAGGCAAGTCGCTGCCGGCCAGTTCAGCGTCAAGGAATGTCACTAGAGCGGTAGCTCGGCCTTGGTGATTCGCCCCCCCGCACCACGGCAGCCCGTCCATGGAGAGCGCCGGCGGGTTACCGCTGTTACACGTTGAACAAGAATCGCTCGGTATTGAATGGCTTAGTACGCTGTTTTACAAGTTCAGTAACGTATTTTGACGCTATTCGCTCGGGGGAATACGTGCTCCTATTTATGAAACAAGGTACTTAGGTTCGGGCGAGGGCGATCCCGGCCGCCTGTCCGGTCGTACTGGAGAGCGCCGAGGCCAGCAGTGCGACGGCGCCGATGTCGAGATACAGCGCCCAGGCATCGCGTGAGATGACGGAGGCGCGCATGGAGCCCTGGCTGAAAGCTTCGCCGACTACTTGGCTTTCCTGGGCCAGAAGACGATATTTAGGAGCTTGTATAATCCGATATGTAAAGTTGCGAACGCGACCAGGAGACGGAATGTCGCTGACCAGAAGGGCCGAACGTGCGACCGGGAATGGGGCGCATCGCGTTGGGGCTACCCCACGTGTCGGCGGGCCCGCAAAGCCGCCGGCAGAACGCGGGCCCGCGGTGCCACGCGTTACTCAGGGGCCGACGGGCGATGCTGGCCAGACGCCCAAGGAACGGCTCACCTCGCTTAAGGGTGTGATCCAGGGCCGGCTGATCAAACAGCTGGACCCCAAGCTGGACGTCAACGACGCGGACAAGGTCCGGGAGATCGTGTCCTATCTCTTCGAGCAGATCCTGATCGAGGAAGACATTCTCGTCCCAAAAGAGCCGCGCCAGGCACTCCTCGACGCTATCATGGCGGAGATCGTCGGCCTTGGACCGATTCAGGTGTTGCTCGATGACCCGACCGTCTCCGAGGTCATGGTCAACGGGCCGCACAGGATTTTCGTGGAGCGCACGGGGAAGCTGCAGCTGACGCAGGTGGAGTTCGACGACGACGCCCACGTCCGCAGGATCATCGAGCGCATCATCTCCCCGTTGGGCCGCCGCTGTGACGAAAGCTCCCCCTTGGTCGACGCCAGGCTCAATGACGGTTCGCGCGTCAACGCCATCATCCCGCCGCTCGCCCTTGATGGTTCCACCATCACCATCAGGAAGTTCCCCACGTACAAGATCACTGTCGATGACCTGGTGAAATGGGGCAGCCTGACGCCGGAGCTGGCCGATTTCCTCCGGGCCTGCGTGGTCGGCCGCTTCAATATTGTTGTTTCGGGAGGGACCGGCTCCGGTAAGACCACGCTGCTCAACGTCCTGTCCTCCTTCATTCCTGAGGACGAGCGGATCATCACGGTCGAGGACGCGGCCGAGCTGCAGCTGGACCAGGTCCACTGGGTCCGACTCGAGACCCGGAAACCGAACATCGAAGGCAAGGGCGCCGTCACCATCCGGGACCTGGTGATCAACACCCTCCGAATGCGTCCCGACCGCGTCGTGATCGGGGAGTGCCGAGGCGGTGAGGCCCTGGATATGATCCAGGCCATGAACACGGGCCACGACGGTTCATTGACCACCCTCCACTCCAACAACCCGAGGGAGTGCATCAGCCGCCTCGAGGTACTGATGATGATGGCGGGGATGGACCTGCCCTTGTCCGCCATCCGCAAGCAGATCGCGGGCGCAGTTCAGCTCATCATCCAGCAGTCCCGCCTGCAGGACGGCAGCCGCCGGGTCACCCACGTCACGGAGGTCCAGGGCATGGAGGGCGAGACGGTCACCCTTCAGGACATCTTCCTCTTTGAGCAGACCGGCGTGACCGAGGGGGGTAAGATCCTCGGAGCACTCCGCGCGACCGGCCTCCGCCCCAAGAATGTCCACAAGTTCCAGGAGCACGGCATAACCTTGCCCGCCCACATCTTCGCCCCGTGAAGTTCTATGCAGACCCTCTGCCTCTCTGGCCTTGTGCAGAACCCGAGGCCCCCGCGCCAGTTTTTTGCAAACAGCCGGGGGGAGGCTCCGGCGGGGTGGCGCTAGCTGCTCATAGCGACAAATTAGACGCAGGGCTCGACCAAGGTGGCGGCCCCCAAGTAGTCGCCCTCCAGCCGCAGCTTCTCCGCCTTCGCCAGCAGGCAGCCCAGGTCCTGCAGCATGGGCGGCTGTACCGCCTGCTGCACGGACTCGCCCGTCAGCGTCAGGTCCTTCCGCGGCCTCGCCGGTAGCCGCTCGATCTGATACCCGTACCGCGTCAGCACCATGTCCCAGGCTGCTATCGCCTGGGCCAGGCCCTCCTGCTCCACAG
>WHTO01000173.1 GCA_009377665.1 Dehalococcoidia bacterium | reverse complement strand
CCAGCCGTGCCGCCAAATTCATCGATGGCAACGGCCATCTGGGTGCCGCGGGCCTTCATCTGCCTCAGGACATCGGCCAGTTTTAGCGTCTCTGGCACGATGACGGGTTCCCGCATGATTCGCTTCATAGTGAAGGGTTGGCCCCCATTGCTGTGGAGCGCGAGGATGACGTCCTTGGCGTGGACGACGCCGATCACGTTATCGAGCGATTGGTCGTAAACGGGATAGCGGCTGTGTCCTTTGTGGGAAATCTCCTGCATGACCTCATCGAGGGTCGCCGTCAAGGGCAGGGCGACCAGTTCCGTGCGCGGAATCATGACCTGATGGGCGGCAAGCTGGGAGAACTCCAAAACGCGGCCGATAATCTCCTCCTCTCCAGCAAGGAAGAGGCCCGCCTCGCCACTTTCCTGGACGAGGAGCTTGAGTTCCTCGGCCGAATGGATTACGTGCTCGCCACCTGGAGTGATGCCGAAGGGCTTGAGTACCAGCCAGCCGGCCTGGTTGAAGAGCCAGATCAGCGGCCTGAAGATCATCAAGAAGGTGTGGAGCGGCCAGATCACCCAGAAGGCCGTACGTTCCGAGAACTGAAGGGCTACACCCTTCGGGGAAAGCTCGCCTATGACCACGTGGAGGGCGGTGATGATGGCGAAGGAAAGAGCGACGGCCGCGCCATGGCTGGCAAGGGGGCCCAGCCAGCCGGGTAGTGAGGTGGTCGCGGGTTCGAGCAGAACCGCCAGTGCTGGCTCACCGATCCAACCAAGAGCGAGGCTGGCCATCGTAATCCCCAGCTGGCAAGCCGCGATGTAGGTGTCGACATGATTTACCGCGTCCCGCAGCAGGCGGGCCGTCGGCTGCCCTTCGGCGGCCAGCTGATGGACGCGGGTGCGTCGAACGGTGACCAATCCGAATTCAGCGGCGACAAAGAAGCCGTTGGCGGCTACGAGGAGGAGGACGGCGAGGAGTCGTCCCGAGACAGATAAGTAGGTTTCGTCCATTAATTTGCGCGCGCGACGCGTGTGCGGCCAGTTGCGCGGCAAGCTAGAGTATAGCAATCCACCGCGGGGTCCCTCTGTTTAGATGCCGGCGATCCTAAGGCTACCCGCGCCTAAGCTAGCTGAGCAGCGTTATGCCCGTCGGAATCATGGATCGTGAACTACGAGAACTTGCAGCAAGTGGCGATAGCGAAGCCTTCTCCGAGCTGATTCGGCGCCAGCTTCCCGGCCTCTTCGACTTCACCGCGCGGCTGCTTCGCGACACCGACGCAGCCCGCGATTTGCTGACTGGCGTAGTCGCTGGCCTCGCCCACAACGCAGAAGCCTTGAACGGGCGACAGAGCCTGCGGGCCGTTGCCTTCGCAGTCACGCTTGAGAAGGCGACGGATCGGTTGCGAAGCCATGGTGGGCTCTCGGCCGACCCGATCATCCTCAACGCCCCGGTCAGCGATACTTTCTGTCGCAGCAGCCTACAGCCGGCGGGGGGTGACGACCTCGGATCAGGCATGGCGATCCTCACCTGGCAGGTGGTTTCCAGCCTCGATCGCCGGCAGTACGCCCTGCTGGATTTGTGGTTGCGGCAGCGCCTCGATACGTCCGAGATTGCGCATGTACTTGGCCTCAGCACGTCGGCAGTAGAGTCGGCCATCGCACGAATGGAACGGTCGGTGGAATCGGCTGTGCTGGCCGTGGTCATCGCTGAGCGGGGAAGGCGCTGGTGCCGAGACCTCGACATCACGCTCGCCGATAGCGACCGCATGCGCATAACTGAAGAAACCCGACGCAGGCTCGGCGACCACATCGAAACCTGCAGCGCCTGCACACAGACAGGCACACGCTTTGGCTCTGGAATCGAACTCTATCGTAGCCTGCAACCGGTCTCTCCACCCCCGGGCCTGCGTTCGGCCTTGCTGGCCCCGGCGCTGCCGATCCTTGCCGAGCGACGTACCCGCCACGGCGAAAGAAGCGAAGGGCCACGCCTGCGTGGAAACCGCGTGCCGATCATATCCCCGACCGGCCGATTCGAACCAATAATTCGTGGCGTGGCCGTCGATGGGCCAGCGGTGCCGCCGGTTGAAATTCCGATTGCCCGTCAAGCTCCACGATTCCAGGCGGCGCGTGTGCCCCTCCAAGGTGTGGAGACCAGCAACGGCGGGCAGGCCTACACCTATAGCTATGACCCTGAACACACCGGTCACCACGAGAGCCGTACGCTGTTCTACTCGCTGCTGGGCAGCCTCGCGATCGTTGGCCTGCTTGGGCTTGCCGGGCTTTTGTTCGTCCTGAGAGGAGACGGCGGTAGCTCGCAGCCGGAGGCCGTCGTCGCCGATACTGCGGCGGCGCAGGAGCCAGGTGAGCCTCCACTGACCGTGAGCGCATCGGACCTCGACTTCGGTGTGAACCAGACGGAGCGGGTGGTAACGCTTTCTACCAATGTCGGCGACACGTTGACCTGGACTCTCGAAACTGATGATCCCTGGATCGGTGCAAACCCCGACGGCGGATCGATCGCGTCCGGTGAGACGGTTGCGATCGCGGTATCGGTTTCGCGCGACCTTTTGGGTGAGGGGCTTCATTCAGGCCGCCTGAACCTGGTCAGCAGCGGCGGCGAGGAATCAGAGATTTTTGTCGAGCTCGTGGTGCCGGGTAGCGGTCCAACCATCAGCGACGAACGGCTGAACATCCCCCAGGACGAGGAGACGGGCGCCCTGCACATCTTCCGCGCCGGTTGCGAGCCACAGCCCACCGCCTTTCGCGTCTCGGCGGCAATTGCAGACCCTTCAGGCATAACATCCGCCTTCCTTGTCTACACGGTCGGCAGCGATGAGGAGGAAAGGGCCGAGATGGATATCAACGGCGACCGCTGGGAAGGCGCGATACCTCCTCTGACCAGAGATGGCCCGATCGTCTATCACATTGAAGCCACTGACGACGCCGGCAACATCACGACCTCCAACGCCGTAACGGTAGAGCTCCGCGGCTGCCCGGCCGGCGAAACTGCCGGCTAGTATCCGGTTCGCGGAAACAGCAGACAACGTCGCAGCTTTTGCTACGATCGACGCACTTTGAAGAAGAGCGGCGAAAGGGGACAGCATGGCCATCGCACCGGAAACCCTTGAAAAGCTACGTGGCGAGATGGAGCCTCCCACCGCCGACCTGAGCTGGCTGGACTTGTCCCTTCCGGACACGCGTGCGACGCCAGGACGTCGCGGTTTAACGCTCGACGACATCAATGTTGCCCCTTATGGGGATCCGCTGGAGACAACCAGCAACTTCGGCATGGCGCCGCGTGGGGTTGGCCAACGTCCGGAGGCGCCGCGGAAGGGGGTCGCCTACCAGGAGAAGGCCGACGTGTGGTCCAAGAACGCAACCCTGCTCTATGAGGAGGCTGTCCAGCGCCAGTGGAGCTCGGCTACCGACATTCCTTGGGAGGAGTTGCCACCGCTGCCGGACGACATCGAGCAGGCGATGTGTCAGTACTGCACGTTTCTCACGGAAGTCGAGTTCATCGCCGGTGACGTACCGGGTCAGTGGCTGCCGAAGATCAGCCCGGAGTACTACGAGTCCAAGCTGTTCCTGGCCAGCCAGATCATGGATGAAGCGCGACACCTCGACGTCTTCCGCAAACGTGCCTTCGCTAACGGCGGGGGACTGCGCCAGCAAACTGATGAGAACGGCCTTCGGGCGCTGATCAACGCCAAGGACTTTACCGAAATGTCCGCGCTGATGCATGTCCTGGCCGAGGGGTTCGTGCAGAGCCTCTTCCGGATGGGTGAATACATCGGACAGAGTGAGGTCGACCAGCGCATCTTCCGCATGTGTGCGCAGGACGAATCGCGTCATATCGCCTTCGGCATCATGCATTTGAAGTACGTGTTGGAGACCCAGCCCTGGCGACGCGAAGAGCTCCACTCGTATTTCGATCTCTTCGAGGCTGATCTGGCGCGGCCCATCGAGGCAATGGACATGGATCCGACCAACGAGGCGCTCCTGATCCTGCTGGGCGACAAGATCGACGAGGGCATCCAGCGCAGCATGGCGGTCGGGAAGCGACGGGTGAACGAGTATATGCACCGCCTCGAGGTCGCCGGTATGCCCGAGCGACGCGAGCGGATGAACCCGACGTTCCAGATGATGCTGGCCGGGGGCGCCGGCTGACCATCACGAGCGAATAGCATTGATTGGAGGCCGCCGTGCAGGCGGCCTCTTCGATTAAGCGAGCGAGGTGGACAAGAGTGGCGACGGACGAGCGCCTCGATCCAGTTAAGCAGCCGCCGGCAGACGACTGGACGGCGCGGGAGTGGTGGCGGCGGGCCGTGATCTACCAGATTTATCCGCGGAGCTTCCAGGACAGCAACGGCGATGGCATCGGTGACCTGGAGGGCATCATCTCGCGCCTCGACTACCTGAACGACGGCAGCGACAAGTCGCTCGGGGTCGATGCCATCTGGCTTTCGCCGACCTTTCCATCGCCAATGAAGGACTTCGGCTACGACATCTCCGACTACCAAGACGTCCATCCTGACTTCGGTGACCTGGCGGACATGGATCGGTTGATCAACGAATGCCACGAGAGGGGCATTCGCATTCTGCTGGACTTCGTACCCAACCACACCTCCGACCAGCATCCCTGGTTCCAGGAGTCGCGCTCTTCGAGGGATTCGGCCAAACGCGACTGGTACTTCTGGCGGGACGCCAAGCCCGAAGGCTCCCTGCCCAACAACTGGTGGTCGCAGTTCGGTGGCCCGGCATGGACGCTGGACGAGGCCACTGGCCAGTACTACCTGCACTCGTTTCTGCCCGAGCAGCCCGACCTGAACTGGCGCAACCCCGACGTCGTCGCCGCGATGCATGACGTGCTGCGCTTCTGGCTTGAGCGCGGGGTCGATGGCTTCCGCATCGACGTCGTCAACATGGTCCTCAAGCACCCCGACCTTGCCGATAACCCGCCCCATCACGACTGGAATCCGGGGATGCGCGAGTCTGAGCGCTTCCTCCAGGTCAACAACCGCAACTACCCCGACGTCTTCGATGCCGTGCGTGATATGCGCGCCGTTATCGACGAGTACGCCGAGCGCCTGCTCGTCGGCGAGGTCTACGGCGCCGCAGAAGAAGTGGCCGGCTACTACGGAGGCGCCACGCTGGACGGGCTTCACATGGCCTTCAACTTCAACCTGATCATCGGCCCG
>WHTO01000172.1 GCA_009377665.1 Dehalococcoidia bacterium | reverse complement strand
CGATGTTGCGAAACGCCCCGGCGAGCCGGCCGGCCACGGTGCTGTGGCCGCCCTCCAGCAGCCGCGCCAGCACATCGGAAGCATCTCGTACCATCGATAGAGCGGCCCGCGCATCTGTGGGATTGTAGGCAAAGAAGCTGGCGGAACAGGCCACGAGCGCGGCCGGAAGTGAAAACAGCCGCAAGCCCTCCAGCACAACGATATCCTTCTTCCCAGGCAGGCTGGCCCGCACGTCGAGGACGGACGTGTTGTGCGGCAGGGAGACGGGCTTGTTGCCGCCTTTGGGGGCCCGAACGAGAAGCTGGGGCGGGACGGTCCGGTTGCCTACATGGAGCAGCAGGGATTGTTCGGGAGACAGACACCAGACTTCTCCAAACCGTTCCTGAAGATAGGCGGCGCAGAAATCCCAGAAAGAGGCGTACCAGGCCGTGCTTTCGCCGGCGGCTTCGTCGGGGCCCGAGGGGATATACCAGCCCTTCATGACCTCCAGCAAAAAGCCGTTCCTGAGCAAGCGCTCGCGATGAACACGGGTCAGATCGCCCGTGCGAATGGCGACGGCGCCCTGCTCCTGGAGGCGTTTCAGGACCTCAAGGGACCGGGCCAGTTTCTCGGAGGGAGTGGCCATACGTTCCGTGCCGCCTTTCGGTTATGATGTTGTGCGGATTCTAGGTTTTGACGCTGGGTTCCGTTTAGGTTATCAAGTTGTGTCAAAATTAGGTTTTCGTGTCGAGTAAAAATTGGGTTTTATTGCCCATAACGGCTCCCGCAGCGGACAGCTCGTGAGGGAGCGCCTACGTATCGCATCTACATGCCCGGCCTGATATCACGCTTGCGCCGCCGGCGTTTGGGCTCCTTTTGCTCCTCCTGCGTTTGCTCCCGGTCACCCTCCTCTTCACGCCAACATCGTGCTCATGGCTCAACGCCGACGAGGGGCTTCGTCGCCAGGCTGTCGAAGCGACGCATCAAGCGCGGCGTCTTCCATTCCGTCGTCGATCTGCAGGCCACCATCAACCGCTTCCTCGCGGAACAGGATACCCAGCCAATGCCATCCATATGGACCGCCGCCCCGACAGGATCATCGCCGCCGTCAAACGGGGGCACCAGGCGTTAGATTCGATCCACTAGCATGAGTCGTGCAGGAAACGTCGATTCTCCACGGAATCGCTTGTTGCAGCGGCATGACAGCACCAGGACTGACGTCTCCGGCCTCAGGATGCAGCGTCCTCGATCCTGCCGTTGATCGCGCTCGCGAGCGTTTCCATGGCGGCGATCCAGCTGTCCTGGTGCTGCAGCATCAGGTTGATTTCGGGCGCGGTCCCGTTGACCACCACGGACATGACCTCGGGATCGCTGGACGCACGCCGGATTTCGCCGCCGATGAGCGCCGCCACTTCCCGGACATAATCCTGCGTCAGATCCGAGCAGGGGGGCGAGGCGCCTGGCCAGCGCGCCAGATCCGTCCAGACCCTACCGCCTATGTCGACATAACCGATGTTGATTCTTGTTCCATCGACAGCCTGCCAGCGCAGGATCATCGTCCGCCTGAACTCTGGCGCCACGCCGAGCGGCTCAATGCGCGCGAGGAACGCCCGGATCCGGTCGGGCAGCGCCTGGTCCAGCTGGCGCATCTGCTCGTAGAACTCCTCGGCGCTGAGCGACTGGCGCTGAGCGGCGGCGGCCGCAGGCGTGTCCGCGGGGATAACTGAGAGCCGGCTGTCCTCCAGCCGCACGATGCCGCGCTCGATGTTGACAGTCCGCGCGATCAGCCGGGGCTGCACCAGGAGCTGGTTTCCGCCGGGCAACCGGTAGAGCGCCAGTTCAGTCAGCGCCAGGGCGAAGTGGATGCCCGCGTGGCCCTGCAGGTGATCGACGAGCATCTCGGTCTCCTCGCGGATCCCGTCACCGACGATGAAAAACAGCCCCCGCCCCAGCCGCAGGTTCCTCGACACCGCATCGATGAACCCCGCCTCGTCGAGCTGGGCGTCCCGCGCGACGCGATCGTATAGCGAACCGGTGGGTCTTGAGCCGTCCGGCAGGACGCCGCGGCGCACCGCCTCCTCCAGCGCGGCGTAGTTCAGCGCCGTGAGGCTCTGGGCATAGTCCATGACCTGGGCCACCACCTGGCGTCGCATCTCCGGATTCCGCCAGAGCTTGCACTCCGCAAACACCAGGTTGCCGGTCGGGGTGACGAAGAAGTTGTCGATCAGGCCTCTCGCCGTCGGCAGCTCCATGCAGACCGGGACGACAGGGGTGTAGGCCGGCTCAACCTCCTCGATCGGCAACAGCCCCGGATGCCGCTGGACCAGGCGCTGCAGCCATCCTTCCAGATACGAGACGGCATCGCCATTGCCCTTTCCGAACTGCAGGCGCTCAAGCGCCTCGGCCGTGGCCCCTTCCTCCGTCCCCGCCACCAGAAGCGGCGTCGTGTGCTGTCTCATCTTTCCTCTCCTGCTCCCCCAGCGGCGCCCTAACAGGTCGCTTCCCCACGGCAGGAAGTCCACCAAAATGAGACTCATAGTCTGTAGATCGAAAGTCATCAATCGAGCCCACTGCCGGCATGGATATCCGGCGCCGGGTGGGGCTCAACCTGAAACGGCTGCGCGAGGACAAGGGTCTCTCGCAGGAAGCGCTGGCCTTCGAGTGCGGGCTGCACCGGACCTATGTCAGCGGGGTCGAGCGGGGCGTCCGCAATCCGACGGTCCTGGTGCTGGCACGGCTGGCCGTTGCGCTGGACGTACCGGCGAGCCGGCTGCTCGCGGAAGAGCCCTGACTTCCCGTTGGAGCGCTGCATCGGGCTACATATGGGGTTGACTTTTCGCCGTAGCCGCAATATGTAGGTTTTGAAAACGTAATTTTCCGAGCGCCAAGGAGGGCGAGGAGATGACGGCGGTTTAACCGCTGTCGTCTGTTCGCCCTCAGGTTTTATGGGCGGCCGACGACAGCCTGAGAGGGAGGTCGCCGGTGGGCGCGAAGGACGAAGACCCCGATAAAGTCAGAGGCGAACTCCGCCCGGGCGCAGGGCACAACCTACTGCTGCCCGAGCGGCTGTACGACCGCGTCGAGTACGTGTCGCCAGACACGCTGCACAGCTACCGGCGCCAGGCGAGGACGCACTCCAAGAAGCAGATCAGCCAGATCGGCGAGAGCATCACCGAATTCGGCTTCACAGTCCCGGTCGTCGCGACCGCAGATGGCACGGTGATTGCCGGCGAGGCCCGGCTGATGGCGGCGAAGAAGCTCGGGCTTCGCGAAGTGCCGGTGCTGCGGCTCCACCACCTGTCCGACCCCCAGATCAGGGCCTACCGCCTCGCCGATAACCGGCTTGCCGAGCTTGCCGCGTGGGACGAGGCAGCCCTCGCCGAGGAGTTGAAAGACCTGCTCGAGGTGGACTTCAGTGTCGAGCTGACCGGGTTCGAGATCCCGGAGATCGACACGATCAGCGCTGGGCAGGAGGGACCGGTCGGGCTCTCCCCCGCCGATAGCCTCCCCACCAATGACAACGCGCCCCCGGTTACGGTCGCGGGCGACTTCTGGCTGCTCGACGAGCACCGGCTGTTCTGCGGCGACGCCCGTGAGCCCGCAGCATATGAAGCCATGTTCCGCGACGAGCGCGCCCAGATGGTGATCACCGACCCGCCCTACAACGTGCGGATCGACGGCAACGCCACCGGCGCCGGCGCCATCCACCACCGCGAGTTCCCCATGGCATCCGGCGAGATGTCGCCAGCCCAGTACGAGGACTTCCTGGACGCCATGGTGCGCCAGCTGGTCCGGTTCAGCGTCAACGGCTCGGTCCACTACCTGTTCATGGACTGGCGACACCTCCCCACGCTGCAGGCGGCCTGCGACCGGCACTACGCGTCCCAGCTGAACCTCTGCGCCTGGGTCAAGACCAACGGCGGCATGGGGTCGCTCTACCGCTCGCAGCACGAGCTGGTCGCCGTCTACCGGAATGGCGACGCCGCGCACATCAACAATGTCAGGCTCGGCAAGTACGGGCGCAATCGCACCAATGTCTGGCAGTACGAGGGGGTGAACACCCTGAACCCCGAGAGACGGGCCGATCTTGCCCTGCACCCCACCGTGAAGCCAGTGGCGCTGGTGGCGGACGCCATGCGGGACTGCTCCAGGCCCAACGGGCTGGTCCTCGACCCGTTCATGGGGTCGGGGACCACCATCATCGCCGCGGAGCAGACCGACCGGCGCTGTAGCGGCATCGAGCTCGACCCACTCTACGTCGACGTCGCGATCCGCCGTTGGGAGCGCTTTACCGGCGGCACGGCGCGGCACGCCCAGACCGGGCTCAGCTTCGCCGACACGGAATTCATGCGCCGCTCGCCGGTCCCCTTGCTGCCGGCGCCCACGGCCTCGCGGCCCGAGACGGAGGGCTGACATGGTCAGGAACGACTACGAGGTCGGCTATGGCAAACCGCCTAAGGGTGGGCAGTTCAAGAAGGGGCAGTCCGGTAACCCCGGGGGCCGGCCCAAAGGCACGAATAACCTCAAGACGGACCTCCTAGAGGAGCTCAAGGAGAAGGTGATTATCAAGGAGGGCGGGGCCGCCAGCAAGGTCTCGAAGCAGCGGGCCTTCGTGAAGGCCCTCGCTGCCAAGGCAATCAACGGCGATACGAAGGCGATGACGCTGCTCGCCAATCTGGTCCTCAAATTGTTCGCCGACGACCCCGTACCCGTCAACGACAGTGATCTGACCGCAGCGGATAAGGCGATCCTGGCCCGTTACCGCGACAAGGTGCTGGCGGAAGCGCTCGGTGACGCAAAGGAGAACAACGACCTTGAGCGATGAAAAGGCTGCCCTTAAGGCCTTGTTGTGGGGGGACTTCTCGTCCTTCATGATGAAGGCGTACGAGACCGTCAATCCCGGGCGCGAGTTCGCGCCGAATTGGCATCTCGATCTGATGTCGGCGCGGCTTATGGAGGTCGAGCAGGGTCTGAACCGGCGACTCATCCTCTGTCTCTGTCCGAGGAGCCTGAAATCGTTCGCGACGTCTGTCGCATTCCCGGCCTGGTGCATCGGCATGGATCCATCGAGACGGTTCATCTGCATCAGCTATTCCGACGAGCTGGCCGTGAAGCACAGCCGTGATTCTCAACAGATCTTCGATGCGGGCTGGTACAAGGAGGCGTTCCCGAAGGCTCGGTTTGACGGCAATAAGTTCACCGAACA
>WHTO01000171.1 GCA_009377665.1 Dehalococcoidia bacterium | reverse complement strand
CATGACTGACGTCGAGTACGACGGGCGGATTGATGTCGTTGCCGGACTCGTCGTGGCTGTGAGGGTATGTCTCGAGGACGAGGAAGTCGGGCTGGACCTGGTACAACGTCCACCCGAAGACGGTCTCGTAGAACTGGCGCAGCGCGGCAAGATCGGGGCCATTCACAACGAATCGGATGACATTGTTCGGCATACGGCCTCCATCCGGGAGCAAGTTGAGCGATTCTAGCGCGGCGGGGAGGCGTTGGAGCAATAAGAACGGGCGTCCACCGAAGCGGACGCCCGTCTAGCCAGCAAGACTGTAAGCCGAGTTCTGTGCATCCATCCCATTGCTGGGAGGGACCGACGGCCATCCATCTGGGACGCCGATTACTCGACGCCTCGTGCGACCAACCCGAGGACGAGCCGGGCGCTCATTGTCCTCCTACATGGTCTTGCTCCGGGTGGGGTTTGCCCGGCCGGACGGTCACCCGCCCGCCGGTGCGCTCTTACCGCACCTTTTCACCCTTGCTGGGATTGGGTTAGAGGCCCCCTTGCGCCCCTTTAGCGGGGGTTTGGGGGTGTCCCCCATCTCAATACCAGCGGTTTAGTTTCTGTGGCACTTTCCATCGCGTCGCCACGCCTGGGTGTTACCCAGCACCCTGCCCGCTGGAGCTCGGACTTTCCTCCCCTCCGACGTGTCGGAAAGGCGGCCGTCCGTCCTGCTAACTCTTATTATTCTAGCAGTCGTTACAGGGAATAGCCGCTGAGGAACCCCACAAGTGCTCCTTTTCACCGCCATCGACCACGAACACATCGTCTCCGGCGACATAACGATTACATGGCGACTCTGGAAGTACGCCCACGTCCGGCAGGGTCGTGTTTATGCGACGAGCTTCGGCGGGGCGCTCGAGATCGATGACGTGCGCACGGTGCGCGTCGCCGACATCACCGATGCCGACGCGCGCGAAGTTGGCCAACCGGACGCTGCGGCGCTCATCGAATACGCGCGCAGCCACACGGGCGCCGCCGTTACGCCCGACACACTGCTCTATCGGGTGCAGTTCCATTACTTGCCCGAAGCGCCCGCGAAGCCCGAGTTGAGCCTCGATGAAGTCAGGACTCGCATCGACCGCCTCGACCGAGCGTCGAAGTTGGGGCGGTGGACGCTGCTGACACTGAGACTGATCGAAGAGAACCCCGCGGTCGGGTCGCGATACCTCGCGCCGCAGGGCGGTCAGGAGCGGCTCGACTTCAAAACGAACGTCCGCAAGCTGAAAGGCCTGGGCCTGACGATCAGCCTGGGCACCGGCTACGAGCTATCGGAGCTTGGCCAGGCGTACCTCGATTCGCTGGACGACGAGACCTAGCGGAACGCCCACGAAGAGCCCCCTCCCGGAAATCGCGGAGGGGGTTTGGGGAGGGGTTGCCGGCTCGGATCGCCCGCCGAAGGCCAGAGTGTCTTGAGGTTACAGATCGACTTCCTGGCCGTAACCGGCTGCCACGCTGTACTGCCAGCCATCGAGGTCCGGCGTCTGGCGGCCGAGTTGCGCGAGCGCGATCTTGATCTCGGCGCGCAGCTCGGCGCCGTGGGAACTCGCATGCACCAGGAAGAAGCTCTTCGGAAAGCGAAACACCTTGCCCGCGTATGGCAGGTCGACTTCGGTGTCGTCGTCCAACACCGACGCGATGGCAATGAGCTCATCGCTCGTCCGCGCCGCGACGTCTATGAGCGCGTCGAAGCCGGGCCAGGCGCTCTCGCGCGTCCATTCCCCCTCGTGCTGACGTCCCAGCATGCGCAGGAGGAACGTCTGCTGTGACCCAACGAGGTGCGTGAGGAGCTCCCGGACGGCGCCGGAGATGCCGGGCGGCCTGGAGGCCAGCACCTCGTCTGAGAGTCCGCTGCAGGCCTCGAGCAGCGTCAGGTTTGCCCAGCGGTTGTATTTGAAGATTTCAGTTAGCGGTTGATTCATCGTAGAAGCATCTCCCACCGGTTGCCGGGTACCCTGGAAACGATATTCATGTGTGGCCGCAAGGATAGAGCATGCCGGCCAACATCCATAGAAGAAGCCTGAGAATCGAATCTAAGAGACCCGCACTTTGCCTTGTTCCAATAAGTGCCCAGTGCTATAGTCGCGGCGTTAGGGACGTGTTTCACAATCTGCAGAAAGTAGGAGGACGGTGTGCTAAACGAGTACGGTTACATCGCCATTCTCCTCGCCTTCGCGGTCCTCTTCCCGTCGCTGCCGCTTTCGATCTCTTTTCTCCTCCGAAAGCTGAACCTCCGGCCTGAGGCGCCCGACGCGGTCAAGTCCGACACCTACGAGTGCGGCGTGGAGACCGAAGGCGATAGCTGGGTCCAGTTCAACTTCCGCTACTACCTCGTGGCGCTGGTCTTCGTCGTCTTTGATGTCGAAGTGATTTTCCTCTACGCCTGGGCCGTCTCATTCGGAGATGTCCTGGTGCCGGGCTTCGTGGCGGTGATGGTTTTCCTTGCAATCCTTGTGCTTGGTTATCTGTATGACTGGCGCAAGGGCGGTCTGGAGTGGCGATGACGACAGCCGTCATCCCCGGCACCGATGTTGCCGAACGCATCAGTAGCGCCTTCCCAGACGCAGTAATCGAAGCAACCCAGCATTCGGTGACAGTACGGCCCGACCAACTGGTCGAAATCGCCCGCTTCCTCCGCGATGACGAGGAGTTGGACTGCAAGTACCTCAACACCCTGCTCGGCATCGACTGGATCGAGCACTTCGACGTCATCTACGTGCTCTCGTCGCTGGCCCGCAACCACATGCTCGTGCTGGAGGCGCGCACAGAGTCGCACGAAGACCCCGTCGTCCCCTCCGTGTCCGGCGTCTGGGCAGGCGCCCACCTCCAGGAGCGCGAAGTCTACGACCTCATGGGCATCGGATTCACCGGTCACCCCAACCTGAAGCGTATCTTCCTCTGGGAGGGCTTCCCAGGCCACCCGCTGCGCAAAGACTTCCTCGCCCTGCCCGGCGGCTACAAGCCCGGCCTGCAGCGCTTCCCCTTCGAGTTCCCGCCCGGCGACCGCGGTTACCCCAACCTGGCAGCAGATGGCGGCCCGAGAGCGCCCGCGGTGCCGAGGTTAGTGGCCCCGCTTCCTGGTCAGTTAGCGGCGCAGGAGCTTGCCGGCGGCCAGCTGGGCACAGGGGGCGGCGGCTCTAACGAGACCCGCGACCCGGCATCGCGCGTTGCAGGCGTCCTGGCTCGCCGAGAATCGGGGACGACGTCCGAAGGCGGCAGCGTGCCTGCGGAGGACGCGAGCGCCGAGACAGGACCCGACACCAGCGAAGCCGCTGAGTCTGCCGAAGCCCCCGATGGGGAGGAGCAGGCGTGAGCGAGCTCCAGACCCCTCCCTACATAGTCAACATCGGCCCGCAGCACCCATCGACCCACGGCGTCTTCCGCATCAAGGTGACGCTGGACGGCGAGCGGATCATCGACGCCGAAATGGTCCTCGGCTATCTGCACCGCAGCATGGAGAAGCTCGCCGAAGAGCGCACCTACACGCAGAACATCCCGTTCACCGACCGGATGGACTACCTCGCGGCGATGACCGGTAACCTCGGTTACTGCCTGTCCGCCGAGAAACTCGCCGGCATCGAGGTGCCGGAGCGCGCCTCCTACCTGCGCGTGATTTTCGCCGAGCTGCAGCGCATCGCCTCGCACTGCATGGCAAACGGCACTTTCGTGAACGACTGCGGCGCCTGGCAGACACCCCTCATGTACATGTTCCGCGAGCGCGAGAAGATTCTCGACCTTTTCGAGATGACCTGTGGCGCTCGCCTGACGACGAACTACATGCGTATCGGCGGCGTCGCCTTTGACGTGCCGGACGAGTGGTACCCCGCGATAACGAAGCTGATCGACGAGATGCCCGACCGCATCAGCGAGTACGAAGCGATGCTGCTGGACAACGAAATCCTCCTCGCCCGAGCTCGCGACGTCGGCGTCCTCTCGCCCGAGCTCGCGATCAACGCATCGATGAGCGGTCCCATCCTGCGTGGCTGCGGCATCGCCTGGGACGTGCGCAAGGCCGACCCCTACTGTGTCTACGATCGGTTCGACTTCGATATCCCCATTGGCTACAACGGCGACTGTTTCGATCGCTTCATTGTGCGGATCGAGGAGATGCGCCAGAGCGTGGCGATCATCAAGCAGGCCCTGGCACAACTGCCGGGCGGCCCGGTCGGCGTGCCCGTGCCGCTTGCCCTGAAGCCGGAGCCCGGCGAGGCCTACGTGCGCATCGAGTCGCCGAAGGGTGAGCTGGGCTTCTACCTGGCGAGCGATGGCGGACCTGCGCCGTATCGCTGGCACGTGCGGTCGCCTTCGTTCATCAACCTCAGCGCCCTCAAAGAAATGACCGTCGGGCGTCCCCTCGCAGACGCGATCGTGACGCTGGGTAGCCTCGACATCAACGTGGGAGAGATCGACCGATGACGGCACTCGTCGGCGCCTGGTACGACCTCGACCCCTTCAGGGAGCTGTACGACTTCCTGCGCGACAACACGGCCGACGAAGTCGTCTACGTCGTCGCGGCGGTCATCGGCGCCACGGGTATTCTGTCGTTCGTCGGGCTCGGCGCGCTGGTCAATGTGTGGCTGGAGCGTCGTATCATCGGCCGCATCCAGGTGCGACGAGGCCCGAACCGTGTCGGGCCCTTCGGTCTCTTCCAGCCGGTCGCCGACGCGATCAAGCTAATCCAGAAGGAAGTCCTGCAGCCTTCGGCGGCCGACTCAAAGCTGTTCAACCTGCCGCCCATCCTCGTGTTCATCCCCGCGATGCTCACCTTCGCCGTCTTCGCCTGGGCGCCGGACATGGTCTACGCCGACCTTAACGTTGGCGTCCTCTACCTGCTGGCGCTCTCGTCCATCGCATCGATCGCGATCTTCATTGCGGGCTGGGCATCGAACAACAAGTACGCGCTGCTCGGCGCCATGCGCGTCATCGCGATGGCGGTGAGTTACGAGATCCCGCTAGTCCTGGCACTGCTGGCGCCGGTCCTGTTCGCGGGCACGATGTCGATCCCCGGCCTCGTCGCCTTCCAGATCGATTACGTCTGGTTGGGGTTCCTGCTACCCCTGCCCGTCCTGATCTACGCCATTGCCGCGACGGCGGAGCTGAACCGCACGCCCGCCGACATCGCCGAGGCCGAGTCTGAGATCATCGCCGGCTTCCACA
>WHTO01000170.1 GCA_009377665.1 Dehalococcoidia bacterium | reverse complement strand
CCCGAAGGGCGGACAGCGGCGATCCCAGCAGGCCGGCATCGTGCGGGAAGGGCGACGTTTTTGGACACAGAAAAGCCCGCCCCAAGCGAGGCGGGCAGAGAAGGTGGCCGTGGGAAGTCTAACTGCCTGACGGGGAACGATGCGCAGTCGTGGCTTGGCGCGGGCAAGCTGGGCACGGGTGTGACGCGGGAGGTCCGCGTGGACATCATCGATCGTTGCCAGCATGTTGGCCAGCATCGCGTTTCGACACGAACCGCACGACGGGCGATCGTCATCCGGGCCGGTCTCGCTCCAGTGGTCGAAGTGCCCGCCTGTCGGTGCGCGACCGCACAAAACCTGTCCCGTGTTCTCCTCGGTGGGAATGACGAAATGCCAGCGGCCTCGCGGTGTTCGAGCGTAGAGAAGCACCAGGTCACTCCCTCTCAGTTGGTCCCGCGGCGCTCGGCCGCCCGGCCGGCGTGTAGGCGATTCCAGCAAGCGTCCGAGCACAGGGTAGCCGGGTGATCATTATCCTGTTGACAGGCCTCCTGAATGAATCGGTGCGTCTGAGCAACGCTCCCATTCCCCTGGGTGGCCAGCGCGTCGAAGGTGCCCGGCTCGCATGGTCCGTAGGGTGTCCCGCAGAGTAGGCACCGGCGTTGGTGACTCATTGGTCGCACCCGTCACAGTGCCCCCACTCGTGGGGCTGATCTGCCTTGCAGAGGGCCAAGACGAACACGACAGTGTCGGGGGCGGTCGCGTCGTTGATCATCGCATCGAGCACGCCGGCCTTCGCCACAGTCTCAGCCAACGTGACCCGTTGTCCGGTGCCGAGTAGCTGGCCGGTTTGCTCATCATACGCAACAACCTGCCGGCCACACTTGGCGTAGGGTTGCCCGCAGTTCTCGCAAAGGTACTGGTGGCTCATAGTCATCCCTCCAAAAGCCCCGGACCGGCCGTACAGTGGCCGGTCCGGGGCGATCATACCAACTAGGCGGCGCTGTCCGGTTCAGGTTGCCGGTCTGCCTCCTTCGCGTCATCCTCTTCCCAACCGTCCGCTCTGGCGAGGTGCAAGGTCGCCAACACGGCCAGGTTGATCGCGACCTTCACCGCGTCCCTTTGCAGGGCGAATCCGGCATGCGCCAACCGCGAGACCGGGGAACCAGTGTTGTGTACCCATCGGGTGCCGGTCTCGTCCCACGCTTCGTAAAAGGCCTGATGGCTGGGCCGGCTGAACATGATGGACTCAACCAAGTCGCTGATGTGCTCCTCGAAGCCTTCCAGGTCGGTGCGACTCTCGAATAGGTCGTAGGGGTTCATTTCGTTTCCTCCTGGGTGGTTGGGTTGGCGGGTGCCGGCGGTTTCATTTCCCAGATGGTAGCCAGCGCGACGCCGTACCGCTTGGCGTTCGGTTCCGAAGACTCTTTGACCTGGTGCAGTTCGAGGGTGATGACGAAGACGCCCGGTTCGAGGGCCATGATACTGTCGGGGTCGTAGGTGGCCTTTACGACGGGCCTTTGGTCGTGGTTGGTCGTGATCTGGATCATCATCGGCAGGCCCGGCCAGGTGGGGGTATCCATTCTGCGCTCTCCTGGGTGAAATGGTGGCCCGGCCGCACTGGACCGGGCGAGGTGCTGGCCCCGGTCACGGCCGAGGCGAGGGTCTCCTTCGGCGTGGGCAGAGTGGGCAAAGGCGGGTACTGGCGCCGTTGCGCTTCAAGCGCCGTTCGTCGGTCCGGGCGCCGTTCGGCCAGGTCGCGGCCAGTGTCCAGCCGATACCGCGCTCCCGGGCGACTTGCGTCAACCGGGCGCCGGCCCCAGCGGCGTGCGCGGTCAGGCGGGCGGGAATGTCGCCGGCGTAGCCGAGATAGTGCCGGGCATGGCCGAGGTCCCGGTCAAAGTGCAAGAGATAGAGGCCGCGATGGGGGACACGCTCCCCCATCGGGCGCAGGTTGTGAAGCTGGCGCATGATCATGCGCCCCGTCTTCTGGCGTGGCGGGCAATCAGGGCAGCCGTGGCGGCCGCGCTGCGCTCCCGGTTGGCCTCGACGGTAGCCGCGTCGACCACGCCGGCGGCGATGGCTTTGGCGTTCAGCCGGGCGGCGTAGGCGTTCCAATCGCGGGCGTCCCGCAGCAGCCTGGCGACTTCAGCGGGCAGAGCGGGGGCGCTCATGCTGCCACCCCAAACAGCCAGCGGTTACCGCAGTCGAGGCACAGCGGGTTGAGAGTGCCGGCGGTGGCGCCGATGTACTTCCCGCAGCCGCTGCAGTTCGCGGGATCGCGCGGTGTATCGAAGTCCTCGACCGTGGGGGCGCTGGTGGCCGCGAGGGTGGCCCGGCCCCGTAGGGCCAGACCGAGAAGGTAGGGGAGCCGGACGCGGCCGGTTTCGCGGGCAATCCGGGAGCACTCGCGGTAGAGAGTGCAGAGGGTCTGCACGGCGAGGATGTGCTTGCAGTAGGTCCCGCGCTTGGTGAAGTCCGGGCAGGTGCAAATAACGGCGTCCTGCCCCTTGCTGACGATGTACTCAGCCTTGCCCGTGCCCCGGACAATCGCGGTGCCGGTGCCCGGCAGGAGGGCGACGGCGCCGGCGGCGATAAGGGCCTGTGCGCGGTCTTCGCGTGTGCTACGATTGACGCGGGAGTTGGTGCTTGTCATGGGTCCTTCTCCTCTTTGGCCGGGTGTTTCTTGCAGGAGCCGCCCGGCCATTTCTTCGTACTCTTATTATACACTACGTGGACACTTTGTCAATAGACAAATGTTCTAAAATGGGCGAGTTAGCACAAACTCGTAGACAGTTCATAGCTAATCGGGGTACACTTAGAGTGGAGGTGCTTCGATGACGGAAGAGTATCTATCGGTCGATCAGGCGGCCGAGTACATGGGTCGGAGTCGGGCCACCATCTGGAACCTGATCCGGCGGCACCGGCTCCCGACGTTCAAGCGCCCGCTTGACCGGAAAACCTACGTTCTCAAAGCCGACCTCGAGAAGGTCATGACGAGCTTCGAGCCGCGTGAGGCGCGTGCGGCGGCCTGAGGCTATCCCTCAGCCGCCGCTTCCGGGTGAGGACTGGACCTCCTACACCCGGCGATCCCGCGCTGGTGACGCGGGAGAGGAACGATAACACATGGCAATCCCACGCGGATTGAAGCCGACAGAACAGGACCGGCACGACCGAGCATCCGACGTGCTGAAATGGCGCTATGGGTTGCCCGCGTCACAGCCGGCGATTTTCTCTTCGGTGACAGCCGCCGTGGTTGGCCCGCGCTGGGCAGACTACCGGGTCGAGAACCTGGGTATCGTCGTGCCAACGCCAACCGCTGACAAAGTGCCGTGGTTGCCCTGGTGGCTCCCGTTGCCTGACGGCGGGGACCTGCACGTCCAGACCTGGGTCCGCTGGGTCCGTTGCCACCGTTCGCAAGCCTATATCATCGCCCGCTGGCTCCCGGCCGAGTGGCGCACCCAGTTCAACGTCGAAAACCTGCATCCCTACGATCCAGCCGATCGAGAGATCACCCTCCGGGGTTGGGACCTGCTGAGGTTCGAGAACGCCCAGGTACCAGGCGCCAAGAAAGAGACCCGGGAGGCCGCTCAGCAACGACTACGATCGGCGATTCAGACGCTATCCGCCGAGGGGCGAAAAGTCAGCACCGTTGCGCTGAGTGAGGTCCTCGTGGTTGAGCCAGGGGCCATCGACAAGTTGAAACAGCGTGCCGGATGGTTCCGGCAAGATCTGGAGCGCGAATGGAATGAGTATAGAAAATTACAGTTTCGTCGTGACCGCCTTCGCTAGAGTACCTAGCAGGAGGCGCCCACAATGCAGGAACTGCAGCGAGCCGTCCATATCCCGCTACCAAGCGACGTGGCCGACGCGCTCTACCAGTTGTCGAGAAAGGAATATCGGCATCCGCGCCAGCAAGCGGCCCTCCTTTTAGTCGAGGGCCTTCGCCGCGCTGGCGCTCTAGAGGCAGACAGCAAAACGCCGCCCCGGGATCACGCTCCTGTGCTCGTTTCTCAGGCAGGTACAGGGGAGTGATTGGCAAAGAGGCGGCGCCGCTCCTGGTGATCATACCCGACCGATCGATCGGTGTCGATCCCCAAAACGGCGCGGCGTCACCTTTTCCGGAGATTGCATCGACGGAGAAGATCCGATGCTGAACGACACGAAACCCGCCGCCGCGTCACGGGTGACCAATCCAACGCGGCAAGCGGCTTCCAAAGTTCTTACGGGCACTATACCACACTTCCCAAAGGGAAGCATTAACGGCTCCTCACGGGATCGACACTACGGGCTCCCCTTCGACCATGCGTATTGGCTCGACGAACACCTTGGCCGCTCCCTTGTCGTCAAGTTGGTCAACGGGACTCAACTGGTCGGCGAACTCCTCGCCTTCGACCAGTCCGCGATTGAACTAGGCGGCGAGTGCGGGCCGCGCCTCATCTTTAAGCACGCCATCTCGCACCTTCGGCCGGAGCGCGTGCGCGGGGGGGCGGACCGATGAACGCGACAACGTCCACCCTCAACCTTCTGGCGGCCCTCACTTACGCCGGCCGTGGCTGGCGCCCCTTCCGACTGGCGCCCCGCGCCAAAGTCCCATTGAAGGGCAGTCACGGCTTTAAAGACGCTACGACGGACACGGCAACGATCCGAACTTGGTGGGACGAAGAGCCCCGCGCGAACGTCGGCATCGCCACCGGGGAACTCTCCAATATCGTCGTCATTGAATCGGACCCGCGCAACGGCGGCGACGAAACGCTAAGAGACCTCGAGGCCGAACACGGCGACCTGCCGGAGACGGTTCGTGCCCTCTCCGGTCGGCAAGACGGCGGGACGCACTACTACTTCCGACATCCCGGCTTTTACATCAAGAGCGGCGCCGACCGACTCGGTCCCGGCCTCGATGTCAAAGCAGACGGCGCCTACGTTGTCGCTCCGCCCAGCATCCACCCAAAAACCGGGAAAGAGTACGAATGGGATGCCGGCGCCCATCCGGCAGATGTACCACTCGCCGATCTTCCCGACTGGATGCTGGCCCGCCTGACGGAGACGAAGACCGGCCCGGCCAGCACGTCGGAGACGGACGATTGGACAATTCCGGAAGGGCAGCGGAACGCCGGCCTCCTGTCGATTGCCGGTCGTCTGCGGCGGCAAGCGTTCAACGAGGAGGAAATCGCCGGCTTGCTCCTAGTGACGAATCGGCACCGTTGCGTGCCGCCGCTGCCCGAAGTGAAGTCCTCGGCATCGCCCAA
>WHTO01000169.1 GCA_009377665.1 Dehalococcoidia bacterium | reverse complement strand
GTCGGCGTCGTTCGCGCGCTCGTCGCCGAGGTGCCAGCTATGGACCTCCCTGCCGCGCTTCCCCAGCGGATTCTCCCGGCTCTGGTCCGGCCCGGCGACGAAGCCATCCAGCGAGATCGACATGTGGCAGGTGGTGTCCGGCATCAGCGTCCTCCAAGCAACTGCGGTCTGCAAGCGCCGGGAGCGCAGCCCAGCCAGGGCTGGCCAGATACCCGCTTCCACGCAAGCGAGCAGGCGGGTTGACCGATCCCGCTCACCTAAGAGCCTCGGCTCGTCCACTCAAGAGGAGGAGCCATGACCCCCACCATCCAGCTCGACGTGACCGGCCGGACTCGTTCCCCCGCGACGATCCCGGGGTACCACGTCGGCCGCATCCCGCCGAACAAGGGCCGGCGCTATCCGGCCGACCCGCCCCGCGTCGAGGAGATCGTCGCCGTGATGCGGGCTGCGCGCGAGCGCCCGCACGGCCTGCGAATGCGTGGCCTGATCGCGGTGCTGTGGCGGGCTGGCCTACGCATCTCAGAGGCGCTGATGCTCGCCGAGGCAGACCTCGAGCCCAGACGCGGCTCGCTGCTCGTCCGCCACGGCAAGGGTGGCAAGCGGCGTGAGGTCGGCATGGACGATTGGGGATGGCAGCGCCTGCACCCGTGGCTTGAGTATCGCGTGGGGCTACCGGTCGGCCCGCTCTTCTGCGTGATAAACGGCGCCACCGCCGGGCGTCCCTGGACGAGTGCCGGCGTGCGCACCCAGATGCGCCGGCTGGCGGTCGAGGCCGGGGTGAGGCGACGAATCGCCCCGCATCAGCTGCGCCACGCCCATGCCGTCGAGATGGCGCGCGAGGGTGTCCCGCTCAATGTGATCCAACGCCAGCTGGGCCATGCGAACCTCGGCGTGACCTCGATCTACTTGCAGGGGATCGACAACGCCGAGATCATCGACATCGTCCATGCGCGGCGGGCGCCGATGATCCCCGCGAGCGCGGCGCTTGGGCCGTAGATGCTGTTCGTCCGAACCGGGAGCGCCTCCGCCCTCTGGCCGACCGCCTGCGCGGTGCCGCCTTCGCGCGGGAGCGACACTCCGGCTGGATGCGCGTCCGCCGCGGCGAGAGCGGTTCAGACGAACGGAACCACCTTCTGGGCTTCAGCAATGGCCGCCCGGGCGCCGCGCCGTGCTTCGGGCGTCACGTAACGCTCCCACGGTGCGCCCGGGCGAATGAGGACGTGCTCCCAAGTATCGATGCCGCGCTTGATGAGCCGAGCCATCGCCTGAAGCCGGACCGGGTCACCCGGCGGCTTGAAGCGCGCCACTCCCTCACATAGTCCGCTGAGGAGGTTCCCCTCGTCGTACGCCTTCTCGAGCTGAGTTTCCGAGCGCGGATCGAACCTCAGACCGGCATCGCGGATCTGGTGGCGGCGCTCTTCAAGGGCGTGCCGGAACGCGTTCTCCGCGGCGAGGCGAGGATCGGACGGGGTGATGCTCACGGGTGGTTGCTCTTAGTTCGACGCAAAAGCAAGCAGTGCATCCGAACATTCTCGCCAAACGTGGACGCGTACGACCTGGTGGTCGGCGGCCTGCCGCAGGCGAGCCATGAGGAGTTGGGCTGGCGTGTCGACGCCTGATTCTTCGTTTCGGGACACGCCTGAGCGCTAGCCCAAGGGCCACTGCCGAAGGTTCCCGCTTCGCGCGAGTGGAACGGCGTCATTCGGCCCTCCCGCCGACCGAGCCGGAGTGTCGCGCGCCGGTCCCGCTGGGAGGTACATTCGCCCAGGTGGAATCGCCAAGCCGCGCAAAGCAGGCCGCTTTGTTTTGCGCCTGCGCCCTCCTCGGCGTTCTATTCCTGGCGTGCGTCGTGGTCTGGCTCTGGACGGGCCTGTATCTCGCGACCGGTGCCGACGATCTCGGGCGTCCGCTCCCGGGCGTCTCGGAGGACCCGGCGGCGTGGCCGATCTGGATCGGCTCAATGGCGGGCATGTGGGGCCTTGGAGCCGGGACTAGGGCAGCTTGGCAGGCCGCTTTGCCGGAAGCGCACGAGGACCGAGCGGACCAGCTGGTGATCGCCATCGCGGTGCTTGTCGCCGTCCTCTTCTGGGGTGCAGTCGCCATTGCGGCGGTCCTCGTCGGCATCGAGGTTCTTTAGACCGCCAGTTGCCGTGGCGTCAGGTCTGCGGGGTCTCGTGCATGCCGAGATCGATCCGCCTCTGCATCGGTCAAGCGGGCTGCCGCGCTTCTCCGTTGCGCGCGAAGAGGAGGAGCCGGCAGCCGGCGTGACCGCGTTCTCTTGAAGGCAAGAGCACCGTCGCGTCGCGGCTTCTCGAGAGAGCACACGGCCGCGGCTCGCTCCCCCCTGTCGCGCGAAGGGGAAGCGCGGGCGTCTACGTCGCGGGGATTGCGGAAACGTCGACGACAACCATCACGTCTTGAACATGCGTGCGGTGCTTGTGGCGGCGCAGGAAGCTCTCGGCAGTCGTGCGTCTCGTCGAGCGCAGCTTGGCCTGGTCCAACCCTGGGTCGAGGAGATGCGACAGCGGTCGGAACGGCCCTGTCGCCACCGGCGGTTGCCTGCCTCGCTTGTGCATCCACTCGAGATCGGCTTGGCCGATGGTGAGCGCGTTGAGCTCGCCCGCCGCCGCGGGAGGCAGGCTCACCGCGGTTCGATCTGATTCGTCGACCCAGTTCATCACCAGCGCCACGCTAGGAGATAGAGGCACACGTACCTCCAGGGCTGACAGGGGCCCAAGTGCTTGACGCTTTGGCGGCGCATCAAACCTCTTCACGTCGCCAGGCCAGAGAACCACCGGATGGTCGGAATAGGCGAGCAGGTCTTCGTCGAAGACCACGATCTGCCACCGCATCAGGCCGAAGATCGAGGCGACCTTGATCGCCTTGGTCAGCATGGTGAAGCCGCGGTTGGTGGGACTCCGGTACGCGTCAATCATCTTTGCCCGGACCCGTTCCATATCGCCCATCGTGGGCTGCGAGAACGCCAGACTTCAGATGCTGCGGTTGCAGCTGGCTCAGCAGCGACCCCCCCAGCTCATTGTGCTGGTCGAAGAACGCGGGTCCGCGAAACAGCTGTACGCCCAGGAACTGGGCCGCCGCTCCCTTGCGTTCAGCGGTAATCGGCGCGCCAGCGATCAGCTCGCGAAGCGGCCGCGTCGACTTGTCCTCGACAACGTTGAGGCAGGCCTCGATGTCATCGATTTGCTCATTGCTCTCGCGTCGTACGCGCCGGTACGGCTTCTCCCGCGTCCCGGCCTTCCTTGTTGACTTCGACGAGCATCGGTCGGTACCCACGGTGTGGACGGCGACCAATCCGTCTACGGCCCACGAGCTCTGAAACATGCGCGGCACGACGTGTCCATCCTTCACCTCGGGGTAGCTGCGCCGCTCTAGGACAACGCCCAGGGCGGTCGACCGTTCGCGTCTCGGTCGCGTGCGCCTTGCGGCGGCCATTTCGGCGTCTGCGTGCCGGGAGCTCATCCGTTTGAGCTTACGGTCGAGGCAGGCGCCGAGGCGTCACTGATCCGCGATCGCTTCGTTGCCGGCTGCGTCAGCCCACTCAGCGATCGCGGCGATCTTCTCGCCAGGGCTCGGCCGCGGCCCGAGATTCCGAAACGGATTCATTGTGGCCGGGTCGCCAACGCTGATCCGGGCCAAGTTGCCAAGTAGCTCATACGGCACCGAGGCCTCGACGATGTGCCCATAGATCCAGAGCTGAAGGTGACGGGCGCCTAGACGATCGTCGGTCTCGTTGTGGAGACGGGTGGCAGCCTTGACCCCCTGGATCGTCGTCTCGTAGGGGTCCCATCCTGCGTCCTGCATCCCGCGGACTCCGAGCAGGGCAAGGATTGACTGCGCTTCATCCACCTGCTTGGCGACGCGAGCCAGCGAGTCAAAGGCCGTTAGGTACTGCGGAAGGGCAGAGAGGTAGTCAGGCTTGAGCGTCCGTTCCTCATCGGTTGCCTCAACAATCCATAGGCCGGTGTCATCGTCGCGAAGGACTTCCACGGACCGATTGTTGCGCTGGAACCGGTCGCGGCAACCAGGGACGCGGCGCCATCCGCCATGGGCCTGTCACTCAGACAGATCTGGGACCGGGAGCTCCGAAACGCCATCTTCCACTCCGATTACTCAATCCACGGGGCCGAGATCCGGCTGCCTGGTCTTGGACAAGTCCGGTCCTTGGAAGCGGTCGCCGCGCTGACCGGAAGGGCGTCCGCCTACCACGATGGGGTGCTCGGAGCGCGGCGCTATCACCTGGAGAGCTACACCGAACCGAAGCGAGTCCGAGCCGGGTCGATCTCCCGCGGAAACTCAGACGAAGAGCTATTGATCATCGTCCGCGAGGGGGAGGGAGCGGTCGGACTTAAGGATGCGCTGACCGCGGAAGAGCGGGCCGCTGGGGGAATCACCTTCCGTTACGCCAAGCTCTACCCCGACGAGAGCAGGTTGCTCGACGCTGATCCTGATCTTGCTCTCTTGCCTGGAAGGCCGGGGCAGTCGGCTCGGTCACCTGCGGATCCGAGCAACCGCTGAACTTCGGCTCACCTCAAGAGGAGGCGCGGCGGCGCGACTTCAGCCGCGCGCTTCCTCCTCGCGCAAGGGAGCAGCGAGCGCCGCCAGACCGTCTCGGCGACAGCAGCTCTGTCGCTCGACCGTGATCGCGCGAGTGTGCATGGGAAGCGACAGAACGCCGAGGGCCTGAGAGGCCGCGCCCAATCAAGCAGGAGAAATGGCCGCCGTTGCTTTCACGCTTCCGATCGTCCCCGGGGGGAGAGTCGCCGGACGGCTGAGTTGCCCAGGCAGACGCGCGCTCAACCGGCAACGAGGTCACGCCGGGCGGCCTCTCTCCATCGGACCAGACTTGCACGGCCGGTCAAGGCGTGGATCACTCGGCTGAAAGGCCTTCCCAGGATCCGGCGTGGATCTTTGTGAACTCGGATCGACGGCGGCGGGCTGGTCCTCAACCACGGGTGAACGTCACGTGCGTGACTCCGCTGGGCGAGGAGGTGGCCTCGACCTCGTAGTCCCGCTCGAGGCCCTCCAGTCCGTCCCAGAGGCGCACGCCTCGGCCGAGCAGGATCGGGACCACGACCACGTGCATGTGGTCGACGAGCCCCGCGGCGAGGAACTCGCGGATCATCGTCGGGCCACCGCCGAGACGTACGTCCTGGCCGTCCGCGGCCTCGCGGGCCGTCTCGAGCGCCTCGGCGGGCGAAGCATCGATGAAGTGGAACGTCGTTCCGCCCTCCATCTCGACGGACGGGCGCGGGTGATGGGTAAGGATGAAGGTCGGCGTGTGGAATGGCGGGTTGGCACCCCACGCGCCCTTCCACTCGGGGTCCT
>WHTO01000168.1 GCA_009377665.1 Dehalococcoidia bacterium | reverse complement strand
GCGGGGCCGAGGCGGGCCTGCCCGAGCAGGTGGCCATGGCCGCGCTCGCTGAGCATCTGGCTCGACGCCACCCGGAGGTCGGTGATGCGGATCTCGCAGTGGTTGCCGTGTCCAGCCATCGTCTCGATGTCGCGCACGACCTCCCAACCTTCCGAGGGCAGGTCCACGAGGAAGGCCGAGTTCCGCGCCTGCGGTGGATCGGCGTCGGGATCTGTCTTCGCGACGAGGATGGCAAAGCGCGCACCCCTGGCGCCCGAGATAAACCACTTGTGGCCGTTGACGATCCAGTCGTCGCCATCACGGATGGCGCTGGTCTGGATCAACGTTGGGTCGGAGCCCGCCACCTCGGGCTCGGTCATGGCAAAACAGGAACGGCAGCGGCCCTCGGCGAGCGGACGGAGGTACTTCTCCTTCTGCTCGTCGTTGGCGTGGTGCAGCAGGGTGTGCATGTTCCCTTCGTCTGGGGCCTGTGCGTTTAGGACGTAGGGACCGATCGTCGTGCGCCCTGCCTCGGCCGAGACGAAGGCCATCGCCACCGGACCCAGGGCCATGCCACCCCATTCAGCCGGGAGGTGCGGGTTCCAGAGACCCTCCTCGCGGGCGTGGTCGCGCAAACGACCGATCTCCTGGCGATAGGCGCTACGGTCAGCGGCCTCGGCGACCAGGCGCTCCTCGACGGGCCGCACGCGGCTCTCCATGAAGGAGCGCACGCGCTGCCGCACCTGTTCGACATCAGGCGCCAGCTTGAAGTCGATGGCCATTGCTACCTCCAGGACTTCTGAGGGCACGGACGAGCACGCGGCGCCAATCCACGACGAGGATGCCTGGCCACGACTACCAGGCGAAGCCGGGCTCGGCCAAACCGGCGGGCGGGCCGAGTGGTGGGCCCGACAGGGATCGAACCTGTGACCGATCGGTTATGAGCCGACTGCTCTGCCGCTGAGCTACGGGCCCACTCCGTCCAATTCTACTCACGGGCCAGCCAGCGGATAATCCGCTGGATCTCCTCGTCGATCTCCAGCCTGGACTCTCGGACCAACCAGCGATAGTCATCGAGCCCGTGAATGTCCGGGTAGTCGGCGTGGCACAGCAGATAGGCTTCACCCGGCCGGCGTTTGGGCCAACCGGGCCTGGTCTGCAGATGGACATAGACGGTCTTGCCGTCGTCGGTGAGTCCGACCCGTTCTATGGCGTCGCCCAGCTCGGGCCGGCCGTGCTCGGCCAGCCGCTGCTTCAGGCGGGCTTCGAGGAACGGGAGCGGCACTCGTTATGCGTCGCCACGACCGGTGAAGACGTCTGGCCGGCTGTCCTGCGCGCTGCCGTCGGCAACCTCCCCCGGCTCGGGCGGTGACTCCTGTGGGCCGGCAGGTCGTGGTTGGCCACTAACCGGCGTTGCCCCCGGGGTGGAAGCGACCCGGCTGAGCCTCGTGAGCAGGCGCTTCCTTCCGTTGGCCTTTCCGTTGGCCGTGTCCATCGCGGCTTCTGCACGCGGCTCAGAAACGCTCGACCTGGACGACGGTACGCGCGTGGCGTCAAGCGCCCGACCAATCCGCCCGTGTCGCTCGCGGGCCCTCAGCATCTCGCGCCTCTGGTCGCGCTCAAGACCGGGACTGATTTCGACGCGCTTGGCCGAAACGCGTGGCACCGCCGTGTCGACGTGCTGATAGACGGCCAGGCCAAAGTCCATGCTCCAAAGCCAGGCGATGAAGCTGGCCAGCGCGCTGAAAGCCAGCACGGCGAGAATAGCCGCGTCGGTCTCGCGGGCGCTCTCGTCGAGCAACTCGAACCAGACCGCGAAGATCGCGACCGGCAGGGCGAGGCGCAGGGCCGCGAAGATCAAGGCCTGGAAATAGGAGTCGCGCGTGGCCTCTCCAGGATGGACGAGCCCAATCAGCGGCGTCAGGGTAAGGATCCCTGGCAGGAGCAGGAGGACCAGCCCGGCCTCCAGATTGGAAAGCAGGAGCGGAATGGTGACGACGGCGAGGAGCAAGGTCAGCGCCGGTGCGCCCACCATGTGGAAGACCCAGAGTAGCGTCGTGTAGGTGCGGCTCATCGTCGAGCTTCCACGCCTCCCTTTCGCCGGTCAGAATCGTGGCGTGGCCTCGCCTCATTGTACCGATCATTACAAACGCCCCAGTTCATGTGAAGTATTTCCGTGACCGAGCCGGCGTCTAGCTTGGCCTGGCCGGAAGGGCTGTCCGGACAGGGCCTCGACCCGAACCAGTGGGAATCCGGGGACCGCGCGATCCTGGAGCTTCTGACGCATCCCGCCTCGGCGCCGGCCACTGACTTTGTTGCCACCTACCGCGCGGGCGCCTACGAAGCCTGGGCAGCGAGAGGGATGATCCGCTTCGAGCGCGCCATCGCTCCGGATGGCCGCTATCAGTACCGGGTTGTCGAGCAGTTGGGTGTGAACCCGATCGCCCTTCAGGACGCCCGCGCGCTGGCAACACTCGCCGAGGAAGAGGAAGCCGCGCGCCTCTCCGGACACGCGGGCGACGACCCCAACCAGCGCTGGGTCGACCCGGACCACCTCACCTATCCGTACGCCTTCGAGCGCGTCGCGCAGCTTTTCGACAGCCCGGACGGCCCTGACCTGGTCCACAATCCGCTGAGCTACACCTTTGGCCGCCAGCCCGGCCAGCATGGGGCGCTTGACGTTATCCAGTCGCGGGCGCCGCTCGTGTTTAGTGGACCGGGCGCCAGGCGAGGGGAGACGACTGAGGCGCTCTGCCGTCAGATTGATATCGCGCCGACGATCGCGCGTCTCATGGGCTTCCCGTCGATCGACGGCCGGGACGCGACCGGCCGGCTCAGCTCGGAGCGTGGGGTCGCTCCGGATGTCTATTTCGCCAGGCAGGACGGCGAACCGATCAGCGAGGTCCTTGACGGGGACGGTGGCCGTCCGGAGCGTGTCTACATCCTCCTATTAGATGGAGTCAGCCATACCGAGCTGTTCAACCGATTGGAGACTGAGCCCGGCTCGCTGCCGGCTTTGCGGCGGCTGGTCGGCGGCGGGACCGCCTTCAGGTATGGCTCGACCGCCAACTTTCCCAGCATCACCTGGCCGAGCCACAACGCCCTCGGGACATCGTGCTACGGCGGGCATCACGGCATCGTCGGCCCCACCTACTACCTCCGGCCATCGCGGCGGGTCGTGACTCCGCAGGGGCAGCAGTTCGATACGGAAGTCTTCCTGGGGCCGGGGGTGGAGACCATCTTCGAGGCCTTCCACCGGGTCTTTGGAAGCTGGACGCCCGGCGATTCGCAACCGGGAGCCCTGACGGCGTCGATCAACGGCCCCTGCTCCCGCGGCGCCGACCATGCGTCTTTGGAGCACAGGTTCATCGTCGGCGGCGACGAACTTGACCGGAACACGATGGACTTCGCCGTCACGCCCAGGCCGCGCTGGGCGGCGGACCAGAACAAGCACATGAAGTTCTACTGCGCGGTCGACAATAGCGCACTCGGACAGGCCGTGACGCTGTTCACCGATCCTTCGCTGCCAACCCCGAAGCTCGTGCACCACGAGTTCGCCGTGCCTGACGCGGCCGGGCACGACTATGGCCCACACACAGCGGGCTTCCGGGATGCGCTCGACGAGACAGACGAGCGCGTGGGGCGACTGCTCGGCGTGCTCGACGACCTCGGGTTGTTCGACTCAACCCTGTTTGTGCTGACTTCGGACCACGGGATGGCTGCCCAGGATGTGTCGCTGGCCGCCGACCCCCCTATGGTCCTCAAGGAGGTAGGCATGTCTTGCGTCGTTACGTCGCCGTTCATTTATTTGCTCGACCTGGATGTCAGGGCCGCCCGTAGCCCCGACGGGCGTCACCTGATGGTGACGGTAATCGAGAACGACGCCGACGAGAGCGGGAGACGCCCGCCGGTCGGGGGGGCGAGGGTATACTTCAGCGCAAGAGCCGGTTCGCTACGTGCCGAGACCGCGACTAATAAGGAAGGCGTCGCGGGATTGCCTGTCTCTGTGGGGATGCGCTCGGACGACTGTGTCGTCACCGTGCGCAAGGATGGGTTCAACGAGCGGCGGCTGCTGGCCAGTGGAGAGAGCCTGGCCATCGACCTGAGGACGCTGCTTTACGAGAGCGCCACCCCCTGACCGTGGTCAGGTAGCCGGTAGGGAGTCGGCGCCGAGCAGGGCGCTGAGAGCGCGGTGTCCCGCCGCCGTCACGCGGATGGCGCGTCCGCCCTCGACGCGTTCTATCCAACGCGCCTGGAAGCAGATCCTACAGAGGGCCGCGCCGAGGGAGCCTGCGAGGTGGGGATGCCGCTCCGTCAAATCAATGCAGCAGTACGCGAACCGCCGTCGCTTTCTCCGGGCGTCCGCGATGTCGAGACCGAGGATGGCGAACAGCTCCGACCCGCGCTCGGTGATCTGGACGCCGTCGACTACGAGCGCGCCGGCCGTGACCAACGCGCTGGTAACGGCAACGCCGAGCTTTCCCGCCAGGTGGTCATAGCAGGTGCGTGCTGCGGCCAGGTCGCTTGTCGCCGTCACACCAGGCTCTTCTCTTCGTCCAGGCCGGAAGCTGCAGCACCGTGCTGACGCCCGGTCAGAGGCCGCCGTATGCCCCAACCGCAGCAACCGGGAGCTGCGGGGCATCGCTGAGGTCGAGCTCGCGGCGTGCGACGCCGTGGTCCATCGCCGTGCGTGAGACTGCTGCCGCGACGAGCGCGTGGACATCGCGGTCGAGCGCCGAGGGCAGCAGGCTGCCCTCATCGGTGCAGGCCACCAGCGTTTCTGAAACGGCCCGATACATTTCGGGAATGGTCGTGGTCGCCCGGACGTCGAGGAGCCCGCGGCAGAGACCGGGGTAACAGAGCAGGTTATTGATGGCGGCGCCGGATGCAGCCACCCGGGCACCGGCCTTCTCGGCCTCCTCGGGGTCGATCTCGGGGCGGGGGTTGGACAGCGCAAAAATGACCTGGCCGCGCCTGACCATGGATGGTTTGATCAGCCCTGCGACTCCGGTGGTGGCCAGGATTATGTCACAAACGCCCATCACCTCTTCGAGATCGAACGGCCGGCCGCCTGCGTCCTTCAACCGTTGGAGCGCATCGGGGGACAGGTCCGCACCGAAGATAGGGTTGCCTGTGAGTTGCATGAGGGCCTTCGCCGTGGCCAGCCCGGCCGCCCCCAATCCGATGCTACCGATGCGCTGCCTGGCGATGTCGATACCCTCGCGCTGGCAGGCGTTGAGAAGCGCGGCCACGACGACGGCCGCAGTTCCGACCTGGTCGTCGTGGAAGACGGGGATATCCACACGCTCGGTCACCAGGCGCTCGACGTCGAAGCAGCGCGGCGAGGCGATATCTTCGAGCTGGATGGCGTCGTAGCCGGGGCTGATGTTGGCGACGGTA
>WHTO01000167.1 GCA_009377665.1 Dehalococcoidia bacterium | reverse complement strand
GCCCTGGCGACGAACACGTCGACGCTGACGACCTGGAACGCTGGCTGCCGGCGCGATGCCGCCTGCCGAAGCGGCGACGATCCTCGATCACACCCGGTCGTGCGCCGACTGTTCGCGGGCGCTTACCGAGTACAGCGAGGTCGTATCGGCGATGGCGGAAGCCCTGCCCGCTGCCCAGCCGCGGCGCGGGCTTGGACCACGGGTGCTGGGGGCCATCAACGAGGACGGCGAGTCCCGCCCTCGCCCCGTTGCCGACGCCCGACCTCGACGAGGCGAGCAGCAACGCGGGCGGCTGTCGATGTTGACCGGGCTCGCCGCCGCGGCGGTCGTGGCAGCGGTTGCTGTCCTCGGTTACACGGCGCTCGACGCGCGGAGTGACGCCGACGATGCCAGGTCGCAACTCAGCCGCCTTGGTGAGGACGTCGCCGGGGGTACCGTGCTCACGATGGAAGGAAACGAGATCGCTCCCAGCGCCTCGATCACGGTTGTGGTCTCGCCGGACCGCGAGAGGGCGACAGTCCTCACCGAGGGTCTGCCCCCAAGCAGCGATCAGATTTATCACCTGTGGCTCTTCCATGATGAGATACCGACGAGAGCGGGCACCTTCGAGGTAGAGCGTGGCCAGGTAAGCAGGCTGGACCTGGAGGGCGACGTCCTGGGCGCAAGCGCAATCGCAATCACCCTCGAGGCCGAGGAGACGGAGGCGCCAAACGGGCCGGTCCTGGTTGAGGGCACGGTCGATGCCACGACAGTACCCGCGGACCCCGACCCTTCCGCTTGAGCCGGTTGGACGGGCGTTAGACGGAAGCCCCGGTCCGCAGGGCGAGACCGGCCTTCAGCAGCTCGACGTACTGGTGGAGAATCTGGCCGGTCGCACCCCACACCCCGTGGCCTTCGTAGCTGTAGATGTAGTTGATGAATCGCCGGCCGTCCGATTCGCGCGGCTCCTCGACAAGGTTCAGGTCGTCGACGAGGAAGGCGATCGGAATCTCGATCACCTCGGCGACCTCCTGCGGGTGCATCGTGAAGGGGTAGGGCGATGACCCGATAACGCCGACGACCGGCGAAACATGGAAGTTCGAGGTCGTGACGATGTCGTCGAGGGCGCCAAGGATCTCGACATCCGCTGGCTCGACGCCGATCTCCTCGTGGGCCTCGCGCAACGCGGTCGCGACGATGTCACGATCGCCCGGTTCCACCATGCCGCCCGGGAACGAGATCTGACCCTTGTGGTGTTCCACGAGATCGCTGCGTTTGGTCAGGACCACGTGCTGAACGCCTTGCTTCTCGTAAAGGGGCAACATCACGCCCGCCCGCATTCCGGCGACACGATGAAGCCGCCCCGGCTCGTACAGCGAGAAGAGGTGGCGGCTGATGGCTATGTAATCTGTCTGAACGTCCTCGGCGACAGCCTCACGAACGGCCTGGTCGACGAGGCTTTCGGCTTCTTCCATCGTCTCGCCGGTCTGCCGCCCGGCCGCCGGACGGTGTTCTCGGTCCATCAAGTCAATCTACCCGTCGGGTCCTCGAAACAGGTGACGTTGAGGCTAAGAATCCCGTATCTCAGCGATGAACGACGAAATCAGCGTCGCTTTCCTGGGGCCTCGCCCGCGGCTGGTAGCTCGGGTGCGGATAACCGACGGCGACCAGGGCCTGGGCGACAAAATCGTCCGATAAATCAAGCGCGCTGCGCACAGCATCAGCCGCGAACAGCGGAGCGGAGATCCAGTAACTGGCGAGGCCCGCATCGTGGGCGACTAGCATTATGTTCTGTAGCGCCGCGCCCATGCTGTGCCCTGCCATGCTCCACTCGGCGACCCTTCGTCGTGGGTCCGGCCAATCCCGCAGGCCCTCCGCAACCAGACCGCAGAGGACGAGGGCCGGCGCGGTCACGATTTGCGTGCGCGAGCGCCCGAGCAGCGCAGTGATCTTCGCGGCAGGCACGCCGTCGCCCTGCAGGTCGTTCCTCCAGGCCTGGCCCATCTCCTCGGCAAGGCGTTCGCGGCTGCCCCCCGGCTCGACGATGACGAAACGCCAGGGCCTGGTGTGGTGCGGGGCGGGAGCGCGCAGCCCCGCCCTGCAGATCTCCTCGACGAGTCGCGGACGGACTGGCCGCGGCCCGAAACGCCGGATCGACCGCCTGGTCTCTATCGCCTCGCGCAGCTCCATCTAGGCGAGCGCGGCGGCCAGGCCGAAACCGGCGAGGGCCGCACCGGTCCGTCCTCCGCCACCGGCCGCCAGGAACCGATCGAGGCCGTCCGGCGAATCCAGGTCAAACTCGAGCGAAGGCAGCTTCAAGACCTCGAAGGCGAGCCCGCGCGAGCTGAGCGCGTCGCAATGGCGATCGAACGACGAATCTCCGAACAGCAATGGGATCGGCGCGGGCAGAGCGAACCCCAGGACGTTGGTGCCGCCGTCCGACGACGCCGCGATAATGGTCCGCCCCGCTTCCAGCTGCAGGCGCGTCTTCGCCAGGTCCTCGGCCGTCGCCTGCGGGACATCGGCGAGGATGACCAACGCGCGCCCTGCCCCCTTCTCGCGGAGAGCATCGAGTCCGCCGGACAGCGCCTCGTTCAAGCCGTTACATTCGTCAGGCTCGCGCAGGGCCGTCGCGCCCAGCGCGCTCGCGACCTCCAGGGCGTCGGCATCGCGGGAGACGACAGACGGTTCAAGCCCCCCTCTGCGACAGCTTTCAATCAGGTCGCCGAGCATCGCCAGGCTGAGCGTGTGGCGCTGTTCGGGCGCAAGGACACCAGCCATCCTGGTCTTGCCGTCGCGCAGCGATTTAACCGGAATGAGGGCATCCGTCACGGTAAGGCCAAGCCTAGGCCGCGTACGGTCGCGGCGGCAAGGCGCCTCTTCTCTTCCAGCCCGCTCATGATCGTTTCGGTTACGACGGGCTGAATCTTCAGCTCGGCTACGCCATCGGCCAGTTCTGCGTCGGCGACATCGAGCACGAAGACATCGAGGAAGTCTTCGTAGAGGCGGGCCACCTGCAGGGCGCTCGCTTCCAGGCCGAGCGAGCGCATCATGCGGTCGGCGGGACCCTTGACCACACCACCACGGATGATCGGACTGATGGCCGCGATCCGCGCCCTCGTCTCCCTGAGCGCGGCCCGCACGCCGCTGACGGCGAGGATCGGGCCAATGCTGACCAGCGGGTTGCTCGGCGCGAGGATTACGGCGTCAGCCTCCGCAATGGCGTCGAGGACGCCCGGCGCGGGCTTTGCACGCTTCTCACCCGCGAACGCGATCTTCAGGACCTCGTCCTGCGTCCTGCGGCGCACGAAGTAGTCCTGGAACTCCAGCATCCCCGCAGTCGTCGAGACCATTGTCCGCAGCGGGTCGTCGGTGATCGGGAGCAGGCGCAGGCGGACCCCGAGCGACCTGGCTATCTCCGCGCTCACCGCGCTGAGGCTCGCTCCTTCGGCCAGCCTCCGGCTGCGGAACACGCTCGTCGCATAGTCACGATCGCCGAGCCTGAACCAGGTCTCGTATCCGAAGCGCTCCAGGGCATCGATGAAGTGAAAGGTGTCGTTCATCACGCCCCAGCCACGACGGTCGACCATCCCGGCCAGGCTGTAGAGGACGATGTCGATGTCGGGCGAGACGTGAACGCCGTAGACTTCAAGGTCGTCCCCGACGTTCGAAATCACGGTTATGTCGTCTTCGGGCCAGGTGAGCCGCAGGCCTTCGAGAAAGCGTGCCGCGCCCACACCGCCGGCCAGTACGGTGATCAACCGGCCAGGTGGGCCAGCGTGACCCCCTCGCCGCCCTCTGCGGGCAGCGCCGTCTCGAAAGAGCGCACCAACGGATGTCCGGAAAGGAGCTCACGGACGGCCTGGCGCATCGTGCCCGTGCCCTTGCCGTGGACCACGCGCACCGTCGGATAGCCGGCGCGAAAGGCATCATCCAGGAAGCGTTCCAGTCGCTGCAAAGCCGGCTCAACGCGCTCGCCCCGCAGGTGAACCTCGGAGCCGACGTTCGCGGGCGCCGGCCGCATCAGGACGGTAACACCACCGCCACGGCCCTTCCGCGCCTTCTCCACCCGCTCGATCTGGTGCGCCTTGACGCGGGTGCGCAGGCTGCCAAGACTGACCGCGATCTCGCCCTCCTCGTCGATGGAGCTGACCACCTCACCCGGCTGCGGCAGCCCCTCCAAATAGATGAGGTCGCCCGGTGATATCGCCGCGACGTCAAGCGGGGGAGCGGCGGCGGTCTTGCGCTGACGTACGCGCGGCTTCTCTCGCTGGCGCAGGCGCTCGACGGCGCCGACGGCATTCTCGGCGGTCGCTCGCGCTTCTTCGAGGCTGCGCGACTCGGCCTCGCTGAGGAGGCGCCGTGCTCTCTTGACGGCGTCCCGCACATCCTCGACTTCGCCCTCCAGCTCGCGACGGGCCGAGGCGGTGATCTCGGCGCGCTCGGTCTCAACCTCGTCAAGCCGGGATTCGAGGCGCTCACGCACCTCTTCGGCCTCGCGCCGGGCAAACTCCTCGGCGCGACGCGCCGTCTCCGCTTCATCGCGCTGGCGCTGGATGTCGGCGAGCAGGCGCTCGAACTCGGCGCGCTCCGGCTCCACCACCTGGCTGGCCCGCGCGAGCACCTCGTCGCCCATGCCGAGTCTGCGGGCGATCGCAAGCGCGTTGCTTCGCCCGGGCAAGCCGATAGACAGCCGGTAGGTGGGCGCCAGCGTCGCGGTGTCGAACTCCACGGAGGCGTTGGTCACGGCCGGCGTGTTGTGCGCGAAGACCTTCAGCTCGCCGTGGTGGGTCGTCGCGATGACCAGCGCCGACGACTCCAGCAGCTGCTCGATGATGGCCTGGGCCAGGGCCGCGCCTTCGATCGGATCTGTGCCGGCGGCCAGCTCGTCGAGCAGGACCAGGCTGCCTGGCGACACCTCCTCGAGGATGCCGATGATGGTGCGCATGTGGCTGCTGAACGTTGAGAGGGACTGCTCGATGCTCTGCTCGTCACCGATATCGGCGAAGACCTGGTCGAAGACCGGCAGGAGCGAATCCGCAGCCGCCGGGATGGGCAACCCGGATTGCGCCATCAACGCCAGCAGGCCCGCCATCTTCAGCGCCACCGTCTTGCCGCCGGTGTTTGGGCCCGTGATCAGGACCACGCGATGCTCACCGCCCACCTCGATCGTGACCGGCACGGGGTTGCCAGTGAGGAGCGGATGCCGCGCGTTGACCAGGTGGAGACGACCCGGCGACTCGGTGATCCAACCCTGATCCTCGCCCTCGAAGGGCAATTGGTTGGCGCCGAGTGCGTGGCCCAGGCGAGCCGAGGCCATGTGCAGGTCAATCCGCCCCAGGACCTCAATGGTGAGCGTGATGCGCTCGGCCTCCTCGCCGACCAGCGCCGAGGGCGGCGCAGTACGCGCTCGA
>WHTO01000013.1:25572-30811 GCA_009377665.1 Dehalococcoidia bacterium | reverse complement strand
GTGCATGGGGCCTCCTCGGACGGTGATTCGTACAATCACACGTTCCGTCGGAGGCCCCTTTCATTCACCCGGGCTGTCACCAACCTCTGTGCTCAGTACATCTAGGTCGTGATCCTCGTCGTAGCTGGGGTTGAGCGTTTCCTCTTCGGTATGAATCTCGGCCTGGGGATATAGCCGCTTGAGGTCCCACTCATTGATCCAGCGACGGACATGAGATCGCATCGCTCGCCGACTCGACTGCGCTACACCGCTCACGTCTGGTGGCGTCCATGAGTACGCGCCGCCATGCATGCGTTTGAGGGTTTCATAGGTCATATCGAGCGTTGTCTGATTAGGGGGACTGAGGCGTACAGCGCTGCGCTCAATGATTCGCATTCCTGCCTCGGCAGCCGCCGCGAGTGCGTCGGCTTCCGCAGTGCCCTTGGCTCGAAGCCGGGGTCCGACATAGTCACGGTCTCCCTTGTCCTTGAGAACTGCGAGATCGAAGTCGTCGGTGATCGCCGCCACGGCGAAAATGGCCGGATGTCCCTCGCCCTGTAGGGCGGACATCCAGCGGGCCAGCTCCGCATAGGATCGCCCTCTCTGCAAAAGTGGATAGCGGCTGATCAGCTCCACCTCGTCGATCAGAAGGACCCAGCCGGAATAACCGGCGCCCCTCATCAGCCTTGGTGCGAAAGCAAACCTCTGACGGGCCAGTTCGCGGGCCGGGAAGGACTTCAAGATGAAAGTGGAAGCTTGCTTGATTTCCTTCAGGTTGTCGCGAATCTTCTTCATCGCGAGGGGTTCCCCCGACCAGAAGTTCCGGATCTCCTCGACTGCATCGGGGTTACTTCGAAGCCTCTCGTGAATGAGCAATGTCGCCGGGAAGACCGAGGAGATTTTCGAGCTCTCCTGATTCGCCCACTCGAAGAGTTCCACATACTCGCGAGAGTCTTGCTTTAACCGGACACCTATTTCTTGGATGGCCTGGCCACTTTGCCCTGGGACCTCCGCGGCTTCTACGGCGGCCTTGTAAACCTTCGCTGGGTCGTAGAGCGGCGTCTCCTTGCTGATCACTACCCTGCTACACACGAAGTTCTCGGTGAGGGCCAGATCTTGGAGATACTCAAGAAGGTGAGACTTGCCCGTTCCAAAGCCGCCGGCGACAAGCAGGCCCTGGGGCTGGGAACCTTCCTCGACGCCGCTCAGGGTGGCAGCTAGACCTGCCCTGAAGCGCTCCTCCACGGCGTCTTGGCCGCAACCGAGCGCGCGCACGGCCGGCCGGTTGGGAACTCCATTTCGTAATGCCTCTATTGCCCGCCTTACGTCCAGGGACGGAGGTTCTGCGGTGTCCGCGGTGGCCAATATCTCGGTCACGCCCCGGTCAGCCTTACAAGGGACGCCATGGGATTGGCCAGATCCCTGTCCCTGACCTCATCGACGATCCGAAACATCAGTGCCTCGTATGAACCCATTCCCCTTCCGCCGCGGTCGTCGTCGAGGAAATCGGGGTGGGCTATCACAACCATTAAGCAACCTTCCAGTCGATCTATACCGTCTATGAACTGACGGAGAACCTCGTACACGTCCTTGACAGCGTTCTTCGTGTAGAAGAGCAGCTCATCGCGTGGGTTCCTGGACACGCTGACCCGTGACACGTCCAGCAAAACAAGGCCCCCGGGCCGGCCAGAGAATCGTAACCAGTGGAACAGCGATTGAAGATGATGACGCGCGTTGTTGCGGGCAATTCGCGTGAAGATGCCGTAGTGTCTCACGGCGCCGACAGTAGTGTTCCGGCCGGTGAGCCAGTCTAGCAGTGCGTCTTTGGCGTAGTCGCCGTCGGCGCCGCCGGACAGGAGGGCGTTGCAGAGCCCTGTCATGGCCACACGGAAGTCCTTGGACAGGCCGCGTTGCCGGAAGACTCGGTTGGCAATTGCATGTCGAATCCTCGGCCGGAAGTCCGTCAGTAGGACCTCCTCGTCAATCTGGTTGGCCTCTGCCAGTCGGGTCAGGAATGGCGAGTCGCCTGGAGGTGCCGGAAGGTCCCTGCCTTCGGACACGAATCGGTTGAGGACAGCTTCGGCTGTAAGGATCCAGTCGATGTTGCTGGCGATCCTGAAGAATATCTGCTCCGGAAACTGGATCTTGGCGTCCGCAGCATCAATCTCTGCCACGACGAAGCCTAGCCGTCGAGCCAAAGAGGACAGTGGAGCCCGAGGTGATCCCCCGCCCCCGGCATCGAGCGGCACCGCGAACTTTATTGCGCTACCCCCGCGAGGTATGAAGGTGCCCAGGTATTCCCGCTCTAGGAAGCCCAGCCAATCCACGGTGGGCATCGAGGAGGTCACTTATTCAGCCTCCAGGAACCTGATGCCGTAGTAGGTGACCATCTCTCCGTCAGGAGCTACGAAGGTCAGTACCCTGCCGCCTCGTGTGCCCGTGCTTGCCGGTAACGACAGCTTGGCGCCCCTCCTCGTCTGTCCCGGTCCGTTGCGATCCAGCAGAAACAGGTCCCGTGCGAAATCTGTCATGTCATAGTCGGCGGCCGCTCCAGGCAGGAGCGTCAGACCTTCATAAACGCTGGCGAGGGCGACTGTCGCCGTGGGCTCGCCGCCGCGCGTTAGTAGCTTATAGACGCGGTACAGAGCTTCGATGAACTTATCGCCTGCGAAACGGGACTTCTTGGCTTGATTGGCCCGTAGGCGGTCTACGAGGCTCGATGGCCGCACTGCTGCGCTCTTGGCCTTGTCGATCCTGATGGCGCGTTCGGCTGGCATTAGGCGAATGACGGAGGGGAAGGCTACCAAGTTAGCGTCTTGCCTTCGCATTTGGAGCCCACGCCCTGCCGCCATCGTCAGCAGTTCGTCCGCGTACGACTCCCGGATGTACGCCTCCTCGTCCTCGCGGCTGTAGGGCCACGACTCTATCGTGTTGGCGACCTCTTGCGTGACGACCCGCATCGTTTCCGATAGCCGGTCCGCCTCCCTCTGCATCCTGCCGATATCACCCTCGGTTGCCGCCTTTTGCAGGCGCTTGGCGACACCAACGAGATCGGCGGCCGCTTTGGCCGAGAGCTCCGCCGCTCGCTCGACATCAGCGAATGCTTGCTCAAAAGTTGGCATGTTCAGCGGCACCGTCCCAAACAGCGGAGGTTGAATTGACGCGCCTCCGATTCATGATCCCGATTAGTCCGAAAGGTTATCACGGCTTTGGGGCGATTAACAAATGTGGCGTCAACTTCCGTCGCGTGCGACTAAGGGCGGCGCCACGTTCGTGCACTACGAGGTCGACGGCTAGAAGGGGCAGCTGCCCCCTTGCCAGGGGGCGGCGCCTTCCTGCTATACTCGTCCAGCCTTCGACCCGCAGGGGCGGAGAGCCGATCAATAGTCCCGCAATAAGGCAGATCGCTCGCTCGGATCAGCTGCACCGAGACGGCATAGAGATCGCCCGATCCGTGCCCTTTCGGTGCTGACCGAAAGGGTTTCCTTTGTCGCAAGTCACAGTCGGCATCATCGGTACCGGACGCGCCGGCACGGCCCTCGGGGTCGCGCTGGCGGGCGCAGGCTACGCCGTGGTCGCGGGCTGGAGCCGCTCGCGGCCGGCCGTCGAGCGCTTCGTCTCGCTGGTGCCTTCAGCAAGCCCCGTCGGGCGCCCGGCCGAGGCCCTCGAGCGCGCCGACCTCCTCGTCCTGACGGTCCCCGACTCGCTGATCGACGTTCTTGCCCAGGCGCTTCCCTGGTCGCCGGACAAGCTGGCCGTCCACTGCAGCGGCTCGCTCTCGCTCGACGTCCTGGCGCCGGCCGCCGCCGAGGGCGCCGGCGTCGGGTCACTGCACCCATTGCTCCCGCTGGCGTCCGTGGAGAGCGCCGGGCGGCTGGGCAGGGCCGCGATCGCCATCGAGGGCGACGCAAGGACGCTCCCCGTCCTCCAGGAGATGGCTTCGCGCATCGGCGGCTCAACGGTGCGCCTTGGGCCGGGCGACAAGGCCCTCTATCACAGCGCGGCGGTGCTTGCCGGCAACTATACGGTGACCCTGTTCGACGCGGCGCTGCGCCTCTGGGAAGAGCTGGGCGTCGACCGTGCCGCGGCCGCGGCCGCCCTGCTCCCGCTGTTGCGGGGCGTGGCGGACAACCTGGAGCGGGAAGACCCGGCGACCGCCCTGACCGGGCCGGTCGCGCGGGGCGATGCCGCTACGATCCGCGCGCACGTCGCGGCGCTCGGCGCTCGGGCGCCCGAGCTGTTGCCGCTTTATATCGTCATGGCTCGCCAGACCCTGGACCTGGCGCTGAGGGGCGAGCTGATTTCAGAAGAGGTGGCTTCGACGCTGGAGAGCGAGCTGGAGCACACGTTCGAAGAGGCGAAAGGGAGGCTGGCAAAGGGATGAAACGGTCCATCTATGACCTCAAGGGTTTCAAGGAGCGCGGCGAGAAGTTCGCCATGATCACGGCCTACGACTATCCGACGGCGCGGCTGGCCGACCAGGCCGGCATCCCGATCATCCTGGTCGGGGACAGCGTGGGCATGGTCGTGCTGGGCTATGAGTCCACCGTGCCCGTCACGCTGGAGGACATGATCCACCACGGCAAGGCCGTGGTGCGCGGGGTCGAGCAGGCCCTCGTGGTCGTCGACATGCCGTTCATGACCTACCAGGTCTCGGCGGAGGAGGCGCTGCGCAACGCCGGGCGTCTGCTCAAGGAGACCGGCGCCGGCGCGGTGAAGCTCGAGGGTGGGATCTCGGTGGCCCCGACCGTCGCCCGCCTCGTCGAGGCCGGGATCCCGGTGATGGGCCACCTCGGACTGACCCCGCAGTCCGTCAATCAGCTGGGCGGCTACAAACTGCAGGGGAAGACGCCCCGCGCAGCGGTCCAGCTCCTCAACGATGCCGTGGCGCTGCAGGAGGCAGGGGCCTTCGCGGTGGTGCTGGAGACGATACCGGCGCGGCTGGGCGAGCTGATCAGCACGCGCGTGACCTTGCCGACGATCGGGATCGGCGCCGGCCCGCGCTGCGATGGTCAGGTCCAGGTCATGCACGACATGCTCGGCATGTTCGAGGCCTTCAAGCCCCGCCACGCCCGGCGCTACGCCGAGGTAGGCGCCGTGATCCGCGAGGCGGTGGTGCGCTACGTCGAGGACGTGAAGAACATTGAGTTCCCCGGACCGGCGGAGAGTTTCAAGGTCGATCCGGCGACGCTGCGCGACGTTGAAAGCATGCCGTATCGGGGCGTAACCCCTTCTCAAGCCGCCGCCGAGGTGCCAGAAT
>WHTO01000013.1:0-25562 GCA_009377665.1 Dehalococcoidia bacterium | reverse complement strand
AGCCGTGCCTCTGTTTAAAGGAGCACGTGCCGGGATGATGAGTGGTCGATTGCGAATCATGGGCAGGACAGGCGACACGAAGGTCGACTGGGACCTCGATTCCGAGGAAGCCGTGCGCGAGGCTGAACGCATCTTCCAGGAGCACGTTGCGCGGGGGGCATTTGCCTTTCGCGTGGACGAGCGGCACGAGTCGGAGCGTATCCTCGACTTCGACCCGTCGGCCGGGGAGATAGTCGTCCTATACCCCATGTCCGGGGGCTGATTCCCCGCCCGCGGGAGCCCGTTTGCTACCACCCATCATCGTCGCCCCGCTAGTCGGGCTGCTGGTTGCGCTCTCCGTAGCGGCCGCAGCGCTGCCCGCGCTCGCCGCCAGCCGCGCCGGCAACGGGGGGCGGGCATTGAGGCTGACGCCTCTGAGCATGCTGCCGCTGATCAGCGGTGCGATCTATCTGCTCCTGGCGGCTCAGTCGGGGTTCGGCTCGGCGGCGGCGTGGTCGGCGCTGGCCTCGACGGCGGTGCTCCTCGCCTGCAGCTTCGTTGTCTATCACCACACGCCCGAGGTGGATCGCTTCGACCGGCTGGTCCTGGGCCTCCTCAATGCCTTCCTGCTGGCGCCGCTGAGCATCGTGGCGCTCGGCATCTACAGCCTGCTGGCCTCGGTTGGCACCAGCGAGCTGGCTCTCGCCGTGCTGGTGGTGGCGCTCATCCTCGGGCTGCCGGCGCTGGTGGTGGTGTCCTTCAACGCGGTACTGAGGCGTACGCGCCCCGCCGTCCCGCCTCCGCCTGGCCGCATCGAGAGCGGCCAGCGGCGGATGGCCGAGGCCACGGCGAGAGAGCTACTGCAGGACGTGATGGGCGAGGAGACCACCAAGCAGGCCTCCACGCGCGGGTACCTCGAGGTCGATGGCAAGCTCTGCCGCTACCGGGTCTATCCGGGAAGCTTCCGCACGGCGGTGCTGAACAAGAACGGCCGCTGGATTGGCAACCTATGCGTGATCCCGACCAACAGCCAGCCGATCCCCGACTACGACCAGCTCCTGGCGAAGGTGCTGATGCTGCAGCACGCCGAGGAAGAGTTCTGGCTGATGGCCAACCTGATCGACAGCGGCCCCGAAGCCTGGGAAATCCGTGATCGCCTTACCGGTGAGGCGCCGTTGCACCGACGCGACCGCGTCGAGCCGGCCGACGCCTGCCCTTGACGGCCGTGCGCCTTGAGCAGCTGGCGACGGTCGCCCAGGTACGCGCCTGGCGGCGCTCGCAGGACGCGAACGTCGCCCTGGTCCCGACGATGGGGTACCTGCACGAAGGCCATCTGTCGCTCGTGAGGGAGGCGAGGGGGGACGGGGGAAAGGTCATCGTCTCGATCTTCGTCAACCCCACCCAGTTCGCCGCTAGCGAGGACCTCGCGCGCTACCCGCGCGATCTTCAACGCGACCTGCGCCTCCTGGACGCAGAGGGCGTCGCCGCTGTGTTCTTACCGACGCCCGAGGAGATCTACCCGGACGGCTTCCAGACTACGGTGAGCGTCGGTGGTGTCGCGGCGCCGCTGGAGGGCGCCGCGCGTCCGGGACACTTCGCCGGGGTGGCGACCGTCGTCGCCAAGCTCTTCAACATCGTGGAGCCGGACCGCGCCTACTTCGGGCAGAAGGACGCGCAACAGCTGGCGGTGATCAGGCGCATGACGAGCGACCTCAACCTGCCGGTCGATGTCGTCGGGCTGCCGACGATGCGCGAACCCGACGGCCTGGCGATGAGCAGCCGCAACGCGTATCTCTCACCTGCGGAACGCGAGGCGGCGCCCGTGCTCTACCGCGCGTTGCAGGCGGGTCGCCTGGCGTACGAGGGCGGCGAGCGCAGCGGGGCCAGGCTGCGCGAGGCTGTGGCAGAAGCACTGCGGAGCGAGCCGCTGGTATTCGTCGAGTACGTCAGCGTGGCAGACTCGGCGTCACTACGGGAGTTGGAGGCCGCCGAAGGGCCGCTGTTGTTGTCGCTGGCGGCGCGCATCGGGAGCACGCGCCTGATCGACAACATACTCCTGCCCTGAAGTCGTTCCGAAGGGGGCGGCTGCTGACTAGAGGACGCGCCGCATGCCGCCCACCGAATCGACGGTGAAAATGAACGGACGCGCCGTCTCTTCAAACCGCCGCTCCATCTCGTCCAGCGTGGTGGCGACCAGCTTCAAGTACTGCCATCGTGTGGGATTGGTCTTCTGGTTGAGGATGAAGCAGCCGACGCCATGCTGCTCGATCAGCGCCCGTTCGCCATGCCTGCTTCGCACCTTCTTGTCGCGCAGGATCACGAGCCAGCCGTCCTTGCCGGCATGGGGCAACCAGACGGAGTCTTTGGTCCAGTGAGGGTACAGATCCTCCAGCCAACGCACGTCATCGGTGCGGACTAGCTTCAGGGCCTCGGCCACGCTTTTTGGAACCGACCGATCGATAAAGATCACGCCGAGCGGATGAGTTCAAACTTCATCGCTTCATGGATCTCGGGGCGCGAGACATTGAAGTCACTCGCTATTTGCTCGTCGGTCTCTCCGGCTCGGATACGCTCAAGGATTATCTCGGTCCTTACCCCGGAATTGGCTATCACGGGGAGACCAAATGCGTACTCCGGGTCGATCACCACCAGGCCGTCTCTACCGAGCGGCCACCAACGATGTGCGTACGCGCCCTGGTAGTCCAACGTCTCCAGGAATGGATTCAGGATCTCGTCCCAAGCCACATGGCCCTTGGGTCTGCGCAGCACATCGTGAAGGACGCCGTCCCGTTCTACAAACGTGTCTCTGCCACCGACCTTGAATTTCAGACTGGCGAGCGGATGTTGAACTTGAAACTCCTGCTGGCAGCGCACTACCACGGTTCTCACATCGTTCAGCGTGAGGCCGATGGTTCGGAGGCGGCCGATCGCAATTATCTCGATGAAGTCCACGAACGAAACCCCGGTAGGGCGCATCTCGCCGGGGGTTACCGGGGGCATCTTGACGCGCTGACCGCGCCCCCTCCGATAGCTGTAGCCCTCAAGCCAGCGCTTTGATGTACCTCGTCCTACCCCGGCGAGGTAGTCGGCGTCGGCATAGGAGTAGAGTGGGCGCGTTAGGGGCGCAGGAGGACGTGCGGCAGGAAAAGTCACTTCCCCTTCGGATTTCAGCGGCTCAGGACTATCCATTCGGCCTAAGCGTACATCGCCCCCAGCGACTGACGAAAGCCGGACCTGAAGGACGGCAGTTAGTTGGTTGCTACGGGAGGTAGCTCATGGGGTCGAGGACGGCGCCGTAGGGGCTGTCGGCGCGGATCTCGAAGTGGAGGTGCTCACCGCTCGAGTTGCCCGTGTTGCCGGAGATGCCGAGTGCACCTCCCGCCCCAACGGAGGTGCCGGAGCTGACCGAGATGCTGGACAGGTGGGCGTAGCGGCTGAACAGGCCGTTGCCGTGGTCGACGACGACGGAGTTGCCGTAGCCGCCATCCCAGCCGGCGAAGACGACGGTCCCCGCGGCCGCGGCCACGATGGTGGCGCCCGGGTTGCAGAAAAGGCCGATATCGATGCCGTGGTGGTCGGAGCTGACGCCCCGTGTGATGCCGCAGCCGGAGACCGGCCAGGTCCAGCCCGCGACGGCGCCGCTGTCCACGGGCGCCTCCTCAACCGCGGGCTCCTCGACTGGAGGGGCCTCTTCGGTGGGCTGCTCGGTCGGCGGCTCGTCGGCCGGCGTGTCGGCCGTGCCCGGGGTTTCTCCGGCGCGCCCGTCTGTTTCGGGAGCGATCTCCTCTTCCAAGAGGGGGCCTTGCTCCTCAGGGAGCTCGGGCGGGATGGGTGGCTGCCCGCCGGGGACGACCACCACGCGACCCTCGGCCACGTCGGTGGCGCTGGTCAGGCCGTTCGGTGCGTAGTTAACGATCTGCTCCGGCGCCACGCTGTAGAGATCGCCCACGAACGAGAGGTCCTCCCCACTTTTGATGGTGTGGAGGACGCCGTCCGTGGCGAGGACGATGATCTGGCGGCCCGGCTGGGAGAAGTCTTCTGCGAGGAGCTCGAAGTTGTTGACGACCAGGGTCCGAGGGCTGATCTGGAAGCGCGAGGCGATGCTCTCAAGGTTGTCGCCTTGCTCAACGATGTACATGCGGAAGGCCTCGCCCTCCTCGACCGCTGCCCTCGCGCTGTTGGCGGGCATCGAGCGCTCGCCGACATCCTCACGGGTGGCGGCGTCAGCAGTGGATTCGCCGCTGCCGGGAGCGGTCGCCAGAGGAGCGTTGGCGTAGAGGCTTGCCTGTGTGTCGGAGTCGCTAGCGGAGGGCTCGAAACGGCCGATAAACCCGGCCTCCGTGCTCAGCGATGGCTCGTCCTCCTGGAACCGGACGCCGAGGACGACGACTCCGAGCGCGGCGCCGAGGAGGAAGATGTGGAGCAGACGGGTGTGCAGCGAAGACCGTGAAGCAGAGCGGGGCGATTGGCCGCCAGCCGCTGATTCAAGGTCCGTGCCAGGGACCGCGTCTCTCTGAGGTCGGTAAGGTCTCCCTAGGATCCCATCACCTCGTCAAATCGCACAAAACTCTGGCAATTATACAGACCTCTGTCTCCAATGAGCACGTTTCCGCTCGCCGGTGGGCCGGGACGACCCGGGGCGACGGCCCTTCAGGACACTTTAACGCCGCGGGGCACGCATCGTTGCGGTCGATTCTCGACACCTGGCGCTCGCGACCACCGTCGTGCAACGGCGATGGGTCGCCTCATGGGTTCAACGAAGTCCAGGGCGCAGCCGTTTTGTGTGTGGAAAACTTTGTTCAGGCCTGCGCACGCCCTGCCGCGGGCCGTTCCCCGGGCCTGTTGTTAGAGTATTTAGCACGATGCCCCGGCTGGAACTTGACGGGTTCCGTCTCTACTACGAGGTGCACGGTAGCGGGCCGGCGGTGGTGCTGCTGCACGGCGCGGGCGGCAACCACCTGAGCTGGTGGCAGCAGCTGCCCGAGCTGTCGCGCAGCTACACGTGCATCATCCTCAGTCAGCGAGCCTTTGGACTGTCCCCGGACAGCGAGGACGGACCCGGCCGGCGGGCGTTCGCTGGTGACCTCGTGGGCCTGCTCGACCACCTGGGCATCGAAAGAGTGGCGCTCGTTGCCCATTCGATGGGAGGTCGGACCGCCGCGGGATTCACGCTGAGGCTGGCACCCGGGCGGACGTGGGCGCTGGTACTCTCGGGCACGCACGGCGGCGTACTCACAGACGAGTCGCGGGGGATCCAGGAAGGGCTGCGCGGACGGATGGATGGCCGGCCACTGCTTCAGCGGGCACTGGGCGCGGGGTTCGCGGAGCGGCATCCGGACCTGGCGCTGCTCTACCGGCAGATCAACCGCGTTAACCCGCCGCGGCCCGCTGACTTCCTGGCGCCCATCCCCGGATACATCGGCTCGACGCGCGAGGGCTTCAACGAGAGCGGGATGCCAATCCTGTACGTGGTTGGTGCGGAGGACGAGGTCGTCGACCCCGAGGTAATCCGGATCGCCGCCGCCGCGCTCGACCGTGCCGAGCTGGCCGTCATCGACGCCGCGGGCCACTCCACCTACTTCGAGCAGCCGCGCGAGTTCAACCGGATCATCCTCGACTTCCTCGACCGCCATCGGCCCCAGGGCGAACAGGCTGCGCCGGCCGCCCGGAAGCGGGGCCGGGTTACCTGAGCCGCGGCAGCAGGTCGTTGGCGTAGGCGCGGTACTGTTCGAGGGCGTTGCCGCGGTCCAGCGGCGTGAGTACGAAGTGGCGCACGCCGGCGTCTATGAACTCTTGCAGTCTCTCGACGCACTGGTCGGCGTTGCCGAGGACGCTGTAGCGCTCGGCGATCCCCTCGAAGGACTGGTTGTAGCGCCGCGATAGGTCTTCGACGGCCACGCGACGCGCCTCTTCGTAGCTGTCCGACAGGTAGATGAACTGATAGAGCGCGGGTGTGATCTGCGCCGGGTCCCTTCCCGCCTTCTCCGCTTCGGCATGCACTTCGGAGAGCCCCTGCCGGTAGCGGGCGGGGTCGACGAGATAGGGCAGGTAGCCGTCGCCGTGAATGGCGGCGCGGCGCATCGCCGCCTTCGAGCGCCCGGCGATCCAGATCGGTGGGGGCGAGGCCGGCCGCGGCTTCATGGACACATCGCCCAGGCTGAAGTGCCGGCCTTCGTAGTCGACGTGCTCCTCGGTCCAGAGCCGGCGGCAGATGTCTATCGCTTCGTCGGTGCGAGCTCCGCGCTGCTTGACCGGTACGCCGGTGGCGTCGAACTCGGGCTTGTACTCACCGCCGACACCGATGCCGAGGATCAGGCGGCCCCCGCTGATTATGTCAAGCGTACCGGCTGTCTTGGCCGTGATCGTCGGGTGCCGCAGCGGCATCAAGTAGACCGCGGTGCCCAGGGAGATGCGGCTCGTGCGGCCGGCGACCGCGGCCAGCGTCGTCAGCGCCTCGAGTGTTGGCCCGTGAAACAGGATGTGCTCGCTGACCCAGATTGAATCGAAGCTCAGGCTCTCGATCTCCGCCGCCTGGTCCAGCACGGATTGGGCGGCGAGGACACCAAAGCGGACGCCGGTTGGTTCTGCCATCGCTGTGATTGTGGCCCCTGTCGCGATGACCTTCAAACCGGTCCGATCGGCGCCTCGGAAGAACCAGGCCGCCTGGGTGCAATCGGCACTTACCGGGCGCAGAGTAAAGTCGAAAGGTGCCAGAGGTCCAGTTTCCCCTCGACATCGCCATAATCTTCGTTGCAGCGCTGATCGGCGGCCTGGTGGCGCAGGCGCTGCGCCTGCCGGTGATTGTGGGCTACATCGCGGCGGGGATCGTCTTCGGCCCGGAAACGCCGGGCATCGACCTCGACGCGGAAGCGATGCAGGAGGTCGCCGAGCTGGGCGTGGTCCTGCTGATGTTTGCGCTGGGGATAGAGTTCTCCCTTAAGGAGGCGTCGGTCCTGGGGCAGCGAGTGCCGATCGCCGCCGTTACCCAGGTCTTTGTGAGCGTTCTACTTGGCTTGCTGCTTATCCCAGTTCTCGACCTCGGCGTCCCGGAGGCGCTCTTCGTCGGCGGCATCCTCGCCACGTCGAGTACGTTCGTAGCGATCAAGCTGCTCGATGATATCGGAGAGGTCAACGCGACCTCGGGCAAGCTGGTGGTCGCCTTTTCCCTCGTGCAGGACCTGACGGTGATCGCCCTCGTTACCATCCTCCCCGAGCTGTCAGGCGAGCCTGCCAACATCCCTGCCAACCTGGCGACGGCAATCGCGCTGGGAGCCGCCTTCCTCGTGGTGACCTATGTGCTGGGCGTGCGGGTGGTCCCGCCGATCTTCGAGGTACTCGTCAGGTTCTCGACACGAGAGATATTCCTGCTGGCTGTGCTGGCTCTGGGCCTGGGTACGGCCCTGGCGGCCGAGCAGGCCGGGCTGTCGGTGGCCTTTGGCGCCTTCCTCGCCGGGCTCGTCGTTTCGGAGTCGCGTTATGGGCTGCAAACGCTGGCGCAGACCCTTCCCCTGCGCGACCTCTTTGCGATCGTGTTCTTTGTGGCGCTGGGCATGTTGATCCCGCCGCAGGCCTTCCTGGAAGCGCCGCTGGAGATCGCGGCCGTAGCACTCCTCGTGATCATCGCCAAGGGCGGGATAATTGCTGGCCTCTCTCGCTGGGCCGGCTTTTCCGGATCAACGTCCGTGGTGGCCGGCGTGACGCTCGGCCAGATCGGGGAATTTTCCTTCGTGTTCGCCCTGGTGGGCATCCAGGAAGGCATCATATCCAGCCAAGTCAACGGGGTCGTGCTGTCAGCCGTGCTGGTCAGCATACTTATTGCCGCTGTCGTCGCACCGCAGGCGCGTCGCTTTGCGGCGACGCTCCAGGCATTGCCCGGCGGCACCTTCCTGCTGGGCAGCACCGACCCCGTGATCTCCGGCTCGCCTGGCGATCTATTGCGGCACGCTGTGATCTGCGGCTATGGGCGAGCAGGGCAGGAGCTGGCGCGGGCGCTGCGTCGCCGCGAGTTTGGCTACCTGGTCGTGGAGAACGATCCCGCGGCGCGCCGGCGGGCCGAGGCAGACGCCCAGGTGGTCATCTTCGGTGACGCTTCGAGCCCATCTGTGTTGCAGCATTGCGCGCTCGACCGGGCACGCGTGCTGGCGATCACCTTTGACGACGGGGCCGCCGCCGAGCTCGCGCTGGCCAACGCGCTGCAGATCAACGCGAGGCTCGACGTCATCGTCCGGGGCCGCGGGCCGGAGGGCCACCGGCGGTTCATCGAGATGGGCGCCAGGGATGTCATCCATCCCGAAGTGGAGGGTGGGCTGGAGTTCGTCAGGCACGCGCTGCGGCGTTATGGCGTCCCCCAGCAGGAGATCCTGGCAATCATTGCAGCGCGCAGGCGGGAGTTCTTCGGCGCCTAGTTCTTATCCCGCAGGTAGCCGTTTGCCTCGCGCAGCGCCCAGCCGCCGTCGATCGCCCAGCCGCCGTCGATAACCAGCGATGTGCCGGTAGCGTAGGAGGCGTCGTCCGAGGCCAGCCAGGTGACGGCCTTCGCGACCTCGATGGGGCGCGCCATGCGGCCGAGCGGCACCTGTTTGAGCAAAGTCTCCAGGGCGCGCTCGTTCGACCGCATCACCCTGGTCAGGTCGGTCTCGATGTAACCCGGGCAGACGGCATTGACGCGGACGCCGCGCCGGGCGCCGCGCAGGGCCATCTCTTTGGTTATGCCGAGGACGGCGTGCTTGGAGGCTGTGTAGCCGTCGCCGAATCCGCCGTGCGAACCAGCGATTGATGCGATGTTGACGATTGCGCCCCCGCCGCTTTCGGCGATCAGCGGCAGGCCGAGGCTGCAGCCCCGGAAAACACCGCGCAGGTTGATCGCGATGATCTCATCGAAGGTGGCGCCGACGCCGGAGATGCCGGCGTTGTTGACCAGCACGTCCAGCCGGCCGTGGTCCGCCATGATGCGGGCAAGGACCGTCTCGAACTGTGTCTCATCGCGGACGTCGAGGTTGAGGAAGCTACCGCCGAGGAGCGTCGCCACCCAGCCCGACTCGTACTCGTCGAGATCGGCGACGACTACGGTCGCGCCCTCGGACTTGAAGTCTTCGGCGATGGCCCTGCCGATACCCCTGCCGCCGCCGGTGATGAGGGCGACTTTGCCCTGCAGGCGCCCACCACCCGCGTCCGTCTCGTTGATCGTGCCCATAGCGCCTCCTATCATCCGCAAGGGCCGTCCCGGGCCCACGGCGAATTACTCATGAATAAGCTCCGAGACAGGATTCGTAAAGCCACGAGCGTCGCTCCTGCGCCGCTCGGCTTCGGTGCGCAGAGCCGCAAGAAGGAGTCCTCGCTCCTGCTCCTGGCCCGTGGCGAGAAGTACAGCGCGGTCGCCCAGTACATAGATGGTTTCATGGCCACGTCGGCTAAGAGCAAGCCCGGCAAGGAAGTGACGGATCGCCTGGTTGCCGGCACGACAATCGATGACGGGCGCGATGCCGTCCGCGCTGCCGCTGCGGCCGGCTATGACTTCGTCGTCGTAAGCGAAGACGCGCCGGCCTCCGCCCTCCTCGAGGAGGACGTGGCCTACCTCATGCCTGCCCCCGTCGATGCCTCGGACGCGCTGTTGCGCGCGCTGGAGCCGATGGCGCTGGACGGCCTGCTGGTCGCGCCGAAGGCGTCGATCACTGTTCGCGAGCAGCTCGAGCTGGTGCGGCTGGCGGCCTTCGCCCGCAAGCCCCTGTTCGTGTCGCTCGATTCGGTCCCCGAATCCGCCGACATCGAGGTGCTGCGCGAGGTCGGTACGGTGGCGCTGCTGCTCGACGCGAGCCGCCCGGCGGCGGACTTCGAGGCGCTGCGCCGGCTGATCGATGAGCTGCCGGCCCGGCGCCGCTCGCGGGAGCGGGATTCCATCGCCGCGACGATTCCCTCGTCGGCGCCGGCGTCAGACGACGAACACGACCACGACCACGACGACTAGCGTCAGCCGCCGCGCGGCGCATACATGATTATCCCCACGCCCAGCAGGCAGATCGCTGCGCCGACCAGGTCATAGCGGTCGGGCCGGAAACCGTCTGCCACGACCCCCCAGGCCAGCGATCCGGCGACGAACACGCCGCCGTAGGCGGCCAGCACCCGTCCGAAGTTCGACTCCGGTTGAAGGGTGACGACGAATCCGTAGGCAACCAGCGCCGCACCGCCGAGCACGACGAGGAACGCTCCCCTGCCCTCTCGTACGCCTTGCCAGATCAGCCAGGCGCCGCCGATCTCTGCGATGGCGGCGAGGACGAAGAGAAGGACGGAGCGCGGCTCGATCAAGACTGTTGCAGGGTAGCGGAGAGGCGGCGGCGATCATGCGGTGGGAGCGCTCGCGACGTGCCAGCTCGCTGGCTCTTCTCAGGGCGCAAGCGGCGCGGATTAGCGAGGGGCGACGGTGAACGCGGCGAGGGCGGAAAGGACCGCCGCCGTGTGCTCGCCAGCGTCGGCGAAACCATCAACGATGGCGCCCACCCGGGCGTCGCGGCCGATGACGAAGGTAGCGCGGCGGGCGACCCCCCTCCCCTCGTCGTAGACGCCGTAGGCGCGGCTGACTTTGTTCTCGGGCCAGTCACTGAGAAGTGGGAACCAGAGCCGCGTCTCCCTCGCCCAGGCTCCCACCGCTGGCAGCGGGTCGGTGCTGACCCCCAGCACCTGGGCGCTGCACGCTTCGAGCTCGGCACGCGCGGCGTTGAGAGCCCGCAGCTCGCGGCTCCAGTCGTCGGCGAAGGCCATTTCATAGAACGCGAGCACGATGTGGTGTTCGCCCAGCAGGGACGTTAGCCGATGAGGCACGCGGTTCCCGTCGGGCAGGCTGAAGCGTGGCGCTCGTGAGCCGGGTTTAATGGTGGTCGTCGCCGTGCTCGGGCGGTGACTGTCCGGGGGGCGGCAGGCCGCCCTCGATCCCGGACGTCAGCAGCGTGGGCAGGTTGGCCCGGAAGAAGTAAAAGATGAGGACGAGGACGGCGGATCCGGCCATCACGACCGCTGCCCAGAGCATCACCTCTGCGCGGCTCTCATCGCCCACCTCCTGGGCACGCGCAGTCTGCTGAGCCTGGTCCACCGCGGCGCGAGGCTCCTCCTGCGCCAGGTTGACAGCGAAGGTGTAACCCCCGTTCGTTTCCTTGCCGTCGACCTCGGAAGTAACGGTCCAGGAGATGGCGTAGGAGCCGTCGGCGAGGTCGGGCGCCCGGGCGACAAGCCGCTCCCCGTCAATCTCGAAGGCGAGCGGCTGACCGTCGAGCGTGACCTCGGCCCCTGCCTCCGGGTCCACGTCCTGGGTGAACACGAGTACGATCTCAGCGGGCACATCCTCGACCGTCGATCCAGGACCGGGGTTGGCCTGCGTCAACTCGGCGGCGGCGCTGGCGGCACCGGGGGCGAACCAAAACGCCGCAGCCAGCGCGGCGCAGAGGGAGACCTGAACAAGACGGCGACTCATAGCGGCTCCTATTGGGGCTGGGTCGATTCTATCGGCCGGCGTGGATAGGCGCTGCCGGTGAAGGCGGCCAGGGGTTGGGGAATGGGTCGTTCAGGGTTTGAAACTCCACCACTCTGCCCGCCCTGGTATAGAGCCGAGGCACGCGCGCCGCGATGGAGGTCACGATCTCGTAGCTGATGGTGCCGGCCTGCTCGCCCAGGTCTTCGGCAGACACGCCGTTGCCCGGCCGCCCGCCGATGATCGTGACCTCCGCGCCCTCGGTGGCGCCGGCGGCCCCCGATGTTATGTCAACCATCATCATGTCCATGGCGATCGTCCCGCGGATAGGGACCAGCGCGTCCCCGAGCCGTACCGAACTAATGTTCGAGAGGCGGCGCGGATAACCATCCCCGTAGCCGCACATCACCAGCCCCAGCACCTCCCCACCGCGGGCCGTCCACCGCCGGCCGTAGCTGACGGTCTCGCCGGCGGACAGCGTCTTGATCCGCGCCAGGCGGCTTTTAAGCGCGAGCGCGGGGCTGAGGTTGACCGAGCTGCGCGAGACCTCGCCGGATGGATAGAGGCCGTAGATGCCGATGCCGCAGCGCACCATGTCGAACGAGATGTCGGGCTCATCGAGGAGCGACGCGGTGTTCGAGCAGTGGCGGACGTTGATCCAGGGCAGGCGTTCGGCCGCGCTGCTGAACTCGCGCAACTGCTGGTGCATGAACTGCTTATCGGTCTCGTCGGCCGTTGCGAAGTGGGTGAAGAGGCCTTCAACCCTCAGGCCTGGCATCTGGCGGACGGCTTCAGCGAGCTCGACCGCCTCGTCGGCCGGGCGTCCGTAGCGGTTGAGCCCGCTGTCCACTTTTATGTGGACGTCGGCGCGCCGCCCCGCCGCTGCCGCGGCCTCGCTGAGTGCCCCGGCGAGGCCTGTCGAGTTGACGGTGAGGGTAACGCCGAGCGCCACAGCGGCCGGGGCCTGTTCGACCGGCGTATGGGCGAGGACGAGGATCGGGGCGTCGATGCCGGCCTCGCGCAGCTGCCGCGCCTCGTCGAGACAGGCAACCCCGAGGCGCGAAGCCCCTGCGTTGAGCGCAGCGCGGCTAACCGCGACGGCCCCATGGCCGTAGGCGTTCGCCTTGACCATTGCTACGAACTCGGCCTGGCCCGCACGCCGGGCCAGCGCTGCGACGTTGGCTTCGATGGCGTCGAGGTCGATCTCTGCCCACAGCGGACGGCCTTCCCAGGCGGATGGGGGAGGCAGTGCTGTCCCGTCCCTCAGGGGACCAGCGCCCACTCGCGGGGAAGCCGATAGGTGTAGACGGTGCGCGTCAATTCACTGCCGTTGAAAACGCGGGCGCGGCCTGTGCGTTTGATCTCTCGGTAGCTGTTCATCAATTGCACGATGCGCTTTGCGGTAAGATTAAAGACGATGGCCCCGGCTCGAGCCGGCTGCAGGCTTGCTTCTCTCGTGAGTTCGTCAACGACCCGAAAGACCGGTGCTTCCTCGGCCGGGCAGGATTCCAGGGCGCGGTGAATAGCCTCGTACCGCCCGCTGGCGTTGCGCTCGTCGAAGATGGCGAGGCCGTTGGCAACGCGATCGCGGAGTCCTTTGTAGAAGCTCTCGCTGGCCCGCAGGAGGCTGTCAATATCACACGGGTTCGTCGCACAGCCGGCAGTCAGGGCGCTCACGGCTTCGCCGTCTACGAGGAAGCTGATGCCGCCGTTGGGGTCGACGATTGTGCAGCGCAAGAGGTTCATTGGCGAGGGTAGGAGGGGAGCTGGACGGCTTCTGGCGGCAGTCTAGCAGCCCTCCAGAAAGGCCGTCAAAAGGCGAAACAGAGCCGCCCGAGAGGCGGCGTCGCGGCGGCCTGGCGCGGCTGAGGGCCGGGTTCCTCCTGCTGGCCGTGGGCCTCATGGGAGGCGCCGCCCTCGCTCTCTGGCTCGATAGCCGCAATTCGCCTGCCGTCGACCCGCCCGCCCCGGCAAGCGTCACGGATCCCGCGCTGAGCGACCTGCCCCAGGCAGCGCCCGCCGAGCAGCAGGCCATCGAGGTGGCGCTGGCGGAGGCGCGTCTCTCCGAATTCGACCTTGCTATCCAGCGGCTTGCCGCGCTTGTCGAGCACGGAAGCGAGCCTGCCGTAGAGGAGGCTTTGTTCCTGCTGGCGCGGACCCAGTACGAAGCCGGTGATCCCGCAGCCGCGGCCGCCTCCCTGGACTCATACCTGGCGGGTTACCCGGATAGCCCCGCCGCTGCAAGGGCTCGCCTGCTCCGGGCCGAGGCCAGGATCGCCGTCGGATCGCTCGATGGGGCGATCGAGGACCTGGTGGCCTACGTCTCGGCCGATGGGCCGGCCGCCGCCTACGCCTACCGCCGCCTCGGCGACGTTTCTGTCAGCGTCGGCGATAGCGTGACGGCGGTGTCCTCCTATCGTTCGGCGCTGCAGGGGGGCCTCGGCCGTTACGAGGAGTCCCGGGTGATGCTCGAGATCTCGCGTCTCCTGGACCACCAGGGCGACCTTGCTGGAGCGCTCTACTGGGCGGAACGGACTGCAGTATCAACACCCTCCACCCGCGACAGGGTGAACGCGCTGTCTCACGTCAAAGGCATTGCCATGGCGCTTGGGGACAGCGAGGCGTGGCAGTCCGTCGCGCTCCGGCTCGCCAGTGACTTCCCTGAGTACTCGCCGTCTGCCGCGGCTCTCAACGATCTGCTTGAGCATGGTGTCTACGTCGAGCCCGGGGTCGCCGCGAGGCTGTACATCGAGCACGGGAGCTTCGGGGCGGCCGAGGAGCAGCTGCTGAGCGCGGTAACCCAGGGAGACGGCGCGGTGGCCGCCGAGGCCGCCTATCTGCTCGGGATCATGCGCCAGTTGTCGGGGGATTTCGAGGCGGCGCTGGCCTGGTTTCGACAGAGCCAGCCGCCCGTGGGCGCCGAGTACGCCTTCGATCACCAGTGGCGCAGCCATCAAACAGCCGTGGAGACCGGCGAGGAGGGCGCGAGCCAGGCCCTGGAGGCCTTCATCGGGGATCATCCGGGCACAATCGAGGCCGTCAGCGGGATCGAGCTCCTCGCCCGCAGCGCCGAGCGGGGGGGCGATAGCGCGGAAGCCGCGGGCTACTGGCTGGTGGCAGCGGAGGCAGCGGAGGCGGCCGAGGACTACGCGCGGGCTGCCTCGGCGGCGCGCACCGCGGGCCGCCTCTGGCAGGAGTCCGGTGACGACGTCCTCGCCGCAGGCGCGCTGGAACGGGCTACCGACCTGGGTGGGGCTTCGTTTGTTGCCCTCAGGGCAGCTGATGACCTGTCGGAGATCGGTGAGGCGGGGCGCCAGGACGCCTTCTACGCGGAGACGCCCGTCGACGATTGGCTTGCGGCCTACGACGGCGGTGTCCGATTCCAGAACGAAGGCAACGAGCGCGCACTGGGCACCGTCCAGGAGCTCTGGGCGGTAGCGGAACGCGGAACCGGCGACGCCATCATGAGCGACCTGGCGGGCCTCGGCAGGTACAATCCCGGCGCCCTGCTGGCGATGGCGCGGCAGGCGTCGATGCGAGGGCAGGTTGCGTCGGCTGCCGAAGCCGCCGACGTGCTCGTCGACCGGGTCCCGCCCGGGTTTATGCCGCTGCCCGCCGAAGTCGGCGCGCTCGCTTATCCCCGTCCGTTCGTCGAGTTCGTCAGCGAAGAGGCGGACGCTAACGAAGTGGATTCCAATCTCGTTTACGCGCTGATGAAGCAGGAGAGCTACTATCGGCCCCGCGCCCACTCGATTGCCGACGCGCGGGGACTCACGCAGGTGATCCCGTCCACCGCGTACGAGATCGCGGGCGACCTTGGCGTCTCCGGCTTCGAGCTGGAGCATCTCTACAAGCCGCCGCTGAGCATCAGGTTCGGTACCTACTATCTGGGTGTACAGCTCGAAGCCTTCGACGGCGATCCGTACGCCGCCCTCGCTGCCTACAACGGCGGACCGGGGAACGCCGCTCGCTGGGGCGAGGGCGGTGGTTCAACCGACCCCGACGTCTTCGTCGCGAACATCGACTTCGGCGAAACCCAGAACTATGTCCGGCGTGTGATGGAGAACCTGGCGCACTATCGCGCCCTGTACCCCGAAGCTGGAGGCTGAGCGCCGAGGGCGGTACGATTAGATTGATCGTAGGTAGGGCCTTCCCTATCATCGTTCGGCCTGCCAGAGGGCGGGACTAAAGGAGATTTCAGTGCCGAAGCGCACTTGGCAACCGAAGAGACTTCCCAGGAAGCGCAAACACGGGTTCCTCGCGCGCATGGCGACGAGGGGCGGACGCAGGGTGGTACGGGCGCGGCGCGCACGTGGGCGTCGGCAGCTCGCGGTCTGAAGATACACCCACCCGCTTCCCGTCGCTGCGCGGCTCGCGCCAGTTTTCGGCGGTATACCGGAGGGGCAAGAGACGGGATGGACGCTACACATCCGTCCGCATGCTCAGGAATGACCTCAAATCTAACCGTTATGGCTTCGCTATCAGCAAAAAGATCGGCGGCGCCGTGCAGCGCAACAGGCTGCGCAGGCGACTCCGGCACATTCTCGCCGAGCTCCAGGTTGAGCCCGGCTGGGACATTGTCGTGAACGCCCGGCCGGGGGGGCCGGAAGCCCCCTATTCCGCCCTAAGGGCAGAGGTAGCGAGCCTCCTCGGCTCGGGCCGGGTGAGGGCCGAGGGAAAGTCAAATTGATCGAGCGCGGCTTGCTCAGAGGGATTGGGCTTTACCAGGCGATACTCTCGCCGATCCTGGGCGGACGCTGCCGCTTCAAGCCATCGTGCTCGCGTTACGGGTCCGAGGCGATTCGCGTCCATGGGGCCGGTCGTGGATCGTTGCTCACCGCGTGGCGGCTTTTGCGCTGCACGCCGCTCAGCCGCGGGGGATACGACCCTGTGCCCGGGCGAAGGAGCCTCGCCGGGTGATGTTTCACGTGAAACGTTCCGTGGGCGCCGCCATCGTGGCGCTTCTTCTCGCCGCCTGCGGTGGCTTTGGCAGTCCCGACGGCTGGGCGGGTCCGACCGCGCTGGACGACAGCGTGCTCTTCGCGACGGACAACGGCAGGCTGGCTGTCCTCGACAGCGGAGGAAACGTAAGCGAGATCTTCCCGAACGATGCCGTCGAGCAGCAACTCGACGAGGAGCTTGACCTCGACGCCATCTATGGCAACCCGGTCGTCGCGGAGGACCGCATCTACCAGGGTGCGTATGACGGCTTTCTCTACGCGCTCGACATCGCGGACGGCGCGCCAAACCTGGCCTGGCGGTTCAACGCCGGCGGCCACATCGTCGGTGGCGCCGCGCTTTCGGACGGGCTGATCGTCGTGGGGTCGGCCGACCGCCACATCTACGGTGTCGACGGGGAGGGGCGCGAGCAGTGGCGCTTCGAGACTGACGAGCGCGTCTGGGCGACCCCGGCTTTTGGCGAGGACCTGGTTTACGTGGGTGGGATGGACAAGGTCTTCTACGCCCTCAATCGCGAGGGACAAGAGCAGTGGCGCTTCCGCGCCGACGCGGCCTTCGCGGGCACACCCACGGTTGACGGCGATACCGTGTACGCCGGCTGCTTCGACAAGCGACTCTACGCCTTCGACGCCACCACGGGCGAGGTGCGGTGGTCGCTTGAAACCGGCAACTACGTCTGGTCAACGCCGCTCATCCACGAGGAGGCTGTTATCGTGGGCAGCCTTGACGGGAAGGTGTACGCTGCGCAGACAAACGATGGGTCGCTTTCCTGGGAGTACGACAGCGGCAACCGCATACGGGCCGGGGGTGTGATCGTGGACGGCGTACTCGTGATGGCAAACGAGCGGGGAGACATCTTCGGGCTCGACCCGACGAGTGGCGACGAGCTGTGGAAAGCAGCGGAAGTCACCGATTCGTCCGTGCTGTCCGACCTCGCGTTGGTTGCCGGCTCTGTCTACGTCCGCAACGAGGACGGTGATCTGATAGAAGTCAACCCCGAGGACGGGAGCTGGAGCTTCGTCTCGGGTGAGGCGTCATGATCGGCTTCCTCTGGGACGAGGCGCTGATCAGGCCGATGCTGAATCTCCTGGTCGTCCTGACCAACGTCGCCTTCGGCAACTTCGGTCTCGGCTTGATCCTCTTCACGATCCTCACCCGAGCGATCACCTTTCCCCTGACGATGCGCCAGCTGAAGGCCACGCGCATGCTCACCTCGCTGAAGCCGCGCATCGACGAAATCAACAAAAAGTACAAGGACCCCCGGCGGCGCTCCGAGGAGCAGATGAGGCTGTACCGCGAGTCCGGCGTCAATCCGATTGGCTGCCTTGGGCCGATGCTGATCCAGATGCCGATCTTCATCGCGCTTTACGGGGTCGTACGGGTTGCCCTCGGTAATACGCCCGAGTCGTTGATCGGCCTCGAAGCAAAGCTATACGAATGGGCCTACGTCGAGCACGCGGTTCCGCTCGACGACCATTTCCTCAGTCTCGACCTCGCGGCCAGCGGCAATCTTGTCCTCTCGATAATGGTCGGCGCGGCGACCTGGCTGCAGACCAAGACGAGCTACGCGCGGCGCAGTCCCTCGATGGACCCGATGATGGCCCAGCAGCAACAGATGATGATCTGGATGATGCCTCTGATGTTCGGCTACATCACGCTCACGTTCCCGGCGGGACTGGGCCTCTACTGGTTGGCAACGACAGTCATCGGCATCGTCCTGAACTACATAGCGTTCGGCGGAGTCAAGGCGTTGGGCATCCCATTCATCCTCGAGCCCCGCTCAGAAAGCGGCGCGAACGGCGCGAGCCCCGCGCCAGCGCCCACCGCGGTGGCACCGGAGGTCGAGGAGGCGCTCGACAACGAGGCCGTATCGCGCAGCAAGCTGAAGCGATTGAGGAGAATGGAAAGCGCGAAGCGCCGGACCAAGCGCTGACGGACCGAGCCGACGCTCCCCTGGTTCGCCTAACAGGAATGAGGAAAAAAGTGGCCACAGCAGAAACATCCGGACGGACGATCGAGGAGGCCATCGCGGCGGCACTCCAGGAACTGGACGCTCGCCGGGATGAGGTACAGATCGAGGTAGTCGCCACGGGCAAGGCCGGGCTATTCGGAATCGGCGGCGAGCCGGCGCGGGTGCGTGTGACTCTGGCCGACGACGAAGGCGAAGACGAAGACGAGGACCAGGGCGAGGACGAAGACGATGTGGATGAGGGCGCCGAGGCGCCCGGCGATGAGGATGGCGAGTGGGAGGCTGAACCGGCGGTGCCGAGCCCTGGCGGTCCGGAGGACCCCGGGGAGCCGGTCTCGATTCTGCGACACCTGCTCGCCCTCATGCGTATCGACGCCGAAGTGAAGGCGCGCGAGCCGGAGACGCCGGGCGATGGCGTGGGGCACGTCACGACCGTCCTCGACGTGGACGGCGAGGACCTCGGACTGCTGATCGGGCGGCGTGGCGAGACACTCTCTTCTCTGCAGTACGTCGTGAACCTGATACTCGCGCGCCGGGGGCCTGATGGCCCGGTTGCCGGCGTAGACGTCGCCGGCTACAAGCGACGCCGCGAGGAGTCTTTGAACGGCCTGGCCCGTCGCATGGCTGACCGCGTGCGCGCCTCGGGGCGGACGATAACCCTGGAGCCGATGCCGCCGAGCGAGCGGCGGATCGTCCACCTGGCGCTTGCCGAGGATGCGGACGTGGAGACCGCGAGCGTCGGCGAGGGAGACTTTCGAAAGGTGGCCCTGTCCCCACGCCGGACATAGCGCGCGCCCCGGACTTCCTCGTCATCGGCCACCTGACGCACGATATCGTCGATGGCGGCTGGCGGCCCGGCGGTGCTGCTCTCTACGCCAGCGTCACCGCTGACCGCCTTGGCCTCAGCTCGGCCCTGCTTACAAGAGCACGGTCGTCCGAAGACCTAGAGGGACTGCCGGAGGGCATAACCGTGACACGGCTCGACTCGCCGGAGACCACAGAGTTCGTAAACGTCTATGCCAACGGGCGCCGTACCCAGCGTGTCCTCGCCGTCGCGTCTCCCCTCCAGGCCACCGACGTCCCCCCGGACCTGGCGGCGGCGGGCCTGGCGCTGCTGGGACCCGTCATCGGTGAGGTTGAGAACGGCGTGCGGTCTCGCCTGCAGGGACGGGTGGGAGTCGGTGCCCAGGGCTGGCTCAGGCGGCGGTCCGCGGATGGCGGGGTAGCCTTCGCACCCTGGAGCGGCGACGCCGCCCTGGAGGGGTCGCTGGCTGTGTTCGCCTCGGCCGAGGACGCGCCCGAGGCCGAGATGCCAGGGCTAATCGCCCGTTGGTCACGACGCGTGCCGTTCGTGCTGGTGACGGCTGGCGCCGACGGCGGGGACGCTTACATCGAGGGTCGAGAGGCCCGGATCCCGGCGTTTCCGGCCACCGAGGTCGACCCTACGGGGGCGGGGGATGTATTTGCTGCCGCATTTCTGGCAAGATATGCGGAGACAAGTGATCCATATGAATCGATCGAGTTCGCGGCGGCAGCCGCAGCCTGCTCGGTGGAAGGGGTCGGTACCGCACGGGTTCCCGACCGCGCCGCTATCGCCGCAAGGCGGGAGGTGAAGGATGGCTAAGCGCTTCGCCGTCGTCAACCAGAAGGGGGGCGTCGGGAAGACCACCAGCGCCGTGAACCTTGGAGCCTACATGGCCGAAGCGGGCCGGCGCGTGTTGCTCGTCGACCTCGACCCACAGGCCAACGCCACCAGCGCCTTCGGCCTCTCGGGAACGGTGCGGCGCTGCGTTTACGAGGTCCTCCTGGGTAACGCCTCGTTGGCGGATGTTTCCGTAAAGTCGGAACAGCCCACACTTGACATAACGCCATCCTGCAGCGACCTCGCCGGGGCTGAGGTGGAGCTCGTGGCCCAGATGGCGCGCGAGTTCCGTCTGCAGCGCGCCCTGGACAAGGTCGACGACCAGTACGACGTGATCTTGATAGACTGCCCGCCGTCGCTGGGCCTGTTGACGATCAACGCTCTGAGCGGCGCCAGCGACGTACTGGTCCCCGTGCAGTGCGAGTACCTGGCGCTGGAGGGTCTGAGCCAGCTCGTGCAGACCCTTGAGCTCGTTAAGCGCAACCTCAACCAGAGCCTCAAGCTTACCGGCCTGATCCTGACGATGTTTGACGGACGCACCAATCTCTCGGCCCAGGTCGTCACCGAGGTCCGCCGTCACTTTCCACAGACATTCGAAACCGTCATTCCGCGCAGCGTCCGCCTGAGTGAGGCGCCCAGCCACGGCAAGACGATCCTCGGCTACGACCCGTCGTCGCGAGGCGCCAAGGCTTACCAGAAGCTGGCGCACGAAGTATTGGAACGAATTGGACTACCGGCGATTCCCGCCGGGGAGTCGTCCGGCCAGCGTGATGCGGCCGGCGACCCGGGCAGGGCGGTGGCTGCGGTAGGGGGAGATGCCAATGGCACGTCGACCGGCTGAAGCTCTGACCCGCAAGGAGGATGCGATGACCAAGGCAAAGGGCGGACTGGGGCGGGGGCTGGGGGCAGTGATCCCCTCCTACGTCCCCGGCATCGAGTCGGTGGACGTCGACCTGATCGTCCCCAACCCCAATCAGCCCCGTACCTACATGGACCCTGATCTTCTCCAGGAGCTCGCTGAGAGCATCCGTGAGCACGGTATAATCCAGCCGCTGCTGGTATCGGTCAAAGAGTCGCCCGGGGGTATGCCTACCTATCAACTGATCGCCGGCGAGCGACGCCTGAACGCGGCGCGCATGGCGGGGCTAACTCGGGTGCCCGTGGTCGTCAAGGAGGCGTCAAGCAGAGAGACGCTGGAGCTCGCGCTGGTCGAGAACCTGCAGCGCAGCGACCTCAGCCCGCTCGAAGAGGCGCAGGCCTTCAAGCGCCTGGCCGAGGAGTTTTCGCTCACCCAGGAGGAGGTGGCTCGCCGGGTCGGGAAGAGCCGGACGACGATCACCAACGTCGTGCGCCTGCTCACGCTCTCCGACGAGATCAAGGCCAGCCTGGCCGGCGGCGAGATCAGCGAGGGTCACGCGCGGGCGTTGCTCGGCCTGCAGACCGCCGAGGATCGGCGCCACGCCTGGCGCCTGGTGGTCCAGAAGGGCCTGACGGTGCGCCAGACCGAGGAGATCGTGCGCACGTGGGGCGGCCGCAAGGAGCGCAAGGCCAAAAGGGACGCTGTTTCACGGACGGAAGAACGATCGATGGACGTGATGTTCGCCGAGGAGCGCCTGACGCAGGTGCTGGGTACCAAGGTAAGCCTCGAGCCGAGCCGGAACGGCGGCGGGCAGATCGTCATCCACTTCTATTCGGACGAAGAGTTAGGCGACATAATAGGCCGCCTCGTCCGCTTGGACGCGTCCAGCCAGTAGTACGCACGACATAACAAAAGGACAGCCCCGACCGCTTCCTTCCCCGGCACCGGCCTGTACGCGTCGGTATCTGATCAAGGCGGCGCCGATGGCGACGACCGAGTGCCGCTACCGCGGCGCCGTGGCGAAGCCGATCAGGCGGTAGACGAGCTTGGCGGCGAGCTGGGCGCACGAAAACGGCCCCTCGTCTGGCGCCAGCTCAGTTACGTCGAAGCCAACGACATTACGCTCGCGGCACACGGCCTTTAGCAGCTCACTGAGTTCGCCAAACCAGAGGCCACCCGGCTCGGGGGTGCCAACCGCCGCCATCTCAGCGGGGTCGAGCCCGTCGATGTCGATGGTTATGTAGACATCGTCGGCCAGATGCTGGATCACGGTTTCGGCCCCGCCCTCGGAACGGTAGCCGCCGGGCGTGTAGTAGTGGAAGCCGGCGGCCAGGATGTGCTCGTACTCCTCGCGACAGGCGCTGCGCAAACCCACCTGGGTTACCGGCGCCACCTCTGATATCCGGCGCAGCACGCAGGCGTGGTTCCACGGCGAATCGAGGTACTCGTCGCGCATGTCGGCGTGGGCGTCGATTGCCAGCACGCTCAGGCCCGGCTTGCGCGCCGCATGCGCGCGGGCCGGACCGGCGGCGATCGTGTGCTCACCGCCAAGCGTCACGACGAACTTGCCGTCGTCGATCAGCTCGCCGGCCACCGACTCGACGCGGCGTACCATCTCGCCGGGGTCGCCTGTGTGAGGGGCGATCGAGGGCAGGGTATGGATCCCCACACGGTAGGGCTCGAGGCCGACCTCGACGTCGAACAGCTCCATCTCGGCGGAGGCGTCGATGATGGCGTCGGGGCCGCTGCGCGTGCCGGGTTTGCCCGAGGTCGTCGAGTCGTAGGGGACGGGCAGGACGACCACGCGCGAGCTGTCGTAGGCGCAGTCCTCGGGCTCAAGCCAGGCGAAGGTGCGCGGAGGACTGAAGCGCCCGTCGTACAAGGCTAGAGTCCCGAGACGGCTTCGAAGCTGAGCGCGGGGCGCCGGCGGTTGCGGATCGCCTCGGCGCTGCCCTCGGCCAGGGCGCTGACGACGAGCGGCAGCGCCAGCGAGGCCTCGACGTTGACAGTGACGGTGTTGGCGTCGGGCGCGATCTTGCGCCACGACTGGGCCTCTTCGAAGGTGCAGCCCGAGAGGCCGCCCCACTGCGGATTGTCCATCGTCATCTGTATGCCGTACTTGTGGCCCTCAAGCTCGCGCCCGAAGACGTAGGTCGTGACCTCGGCCTGCTGGATGAAGTTCTTGGGCGTCCCGCCTCCGATGTAGATAACGCCCGTGCCCGCGGAGCGCGACGCTAGGTGCGAAATCTCGAGCACGTCGCCGATGACGTCGAAGATCAGGCGGTGGCCGGTGGCTGCTCGCGACTCGGTGATGCCGATACCGATGGCGCTGTCGCCTATGGCGGGGCAAAAGACGGGCACGCCAGCCCGTGCCGCGGTCGTCAGGATACCTTCCTCCTTGGCCGGGACGGTCAGCGCGCGACCGAGCAGATAGAGGAACTCGCGCGTGGTGTAAGGCCTGTCGGACTCAAGCGTCTGGGAGAATTCCGTGACGAACTGCTGGCCCGTGAAGAAGTCGTCCTCCGGTGCGACGACATCGTAAAAACGGTTGGCGCGCACGCGGCCGAGGAGGACATCGTCGGACTGCGGGTGACTCTTCCAGTGCGGCGCGCCCAGCGTCTCATAGACGTCGTGATACAGGTTGGCCCCGGTGGACACGATGCAGTCGACGAGCCGGTTCTCGACCAGGTAGGACACGACCTTGCGCATCCCGGCCGGGACCATCGCGCCGGCCAGGCCGAAGAAGATGGTCACCTCGTCGGCGAGCATGCGCGCCCAGATGTCGGTCGCGGTGCCGATGTTGCGGGCCTGGAACGAGGTTTTGCCGAGCCGCTCGACCAGCTGGGCTGCGCTGAGCCTGTCCTCTATGGAGAACGGGTGGACGGCCTGCGCGAAGAGGTCAGTCAATCCGGGCGGCCGCTGCCTGCGAGGGCGCTGGACACGTCGCTGCGCTCTTCGATGGCCATCACAGCCGAGGCGGCGACGCTTTGCGGAAACTCGAAGCCCCGCTCTAGCGTGCGGACTTCGAGGTGCTTCATCTGGAACGTGTCACGGATGAAGTCGAGCGCAGGCTCGGTTTCGAAGCCCTTGCACGAGAAGATGTCTACCCAGGCGAAGCGGCGCCGGGGGAAAGTGTGGATGCTGACGTGACTCTCGGCGATGAGGATGAAGCCTGAGACGCCCGAGTCCTCGGGGTTGTCGGCTTCATAAGCAGTAATGTGTGGCGGCGCGATCCTCGTCATCCCTATCCGCTGCGGGTAGGAATCGAGGAACGCGCTGACGACACTTTTGTCGCCCAATGCTTCGGGCGAGCCTCCGTATGCGTCGACTGTAACGTGCATTGCCACCTCCCTTCTGAGTTCTTCATGGATGTCAACACGCCAAGAAAGCCGGCGGTCGATGCGCCTGCGGCGATCCCCACCGGCTCCGGGTTCAGATCTTGGCTTTGGACGAAAGGATTCTTGCGTATTGCCGAAAAATTCTAACAGACCATTCCGGCCCCGCGGAACCTGTCAGGCGGGCGGCGCGCTAGGGCGAAGGGTCCTCGGTCCAGTCGACGGGCGAGGACTCGATACGAAGCGCGAGGATCTCCATAAGCTCCGCCATGTCCCAGGTGTCATGCGGAAGCGTGGCGGCCGCTATTCGCGCCGAGATGTCGGCCACACCCTCGGACTTCAGCCTGGCCATCTGACTACCGAGGCGCCGGGCTACCGTCGCGCCACCCGCCGAGTCCGTTTCTGGCAGCACTATCAGGAAATGAGACTCTTCATAGCGGCCGACCATGTCGGGAGCACGCAGCGAGCCCGCGAGGAGCATAGCCATCCTGCGCAGCAGCCGGTTGGCGGCATTGTGCTGCGCGGCGAGGGTCGTGTCGCGCACACCCATGACCTCGACCAGCAACACCGAAAGGTTGTGACTGTAGCGCTTCGCGCGCTCGATCTCGTCATCCAGCTTGTTGGTGATAGCCCGGCGGTTGGCCGCGAAGGTTATGGCATCGACGGCGTGCAGCCGTTGCGCCTCGTCGAGGTCACGCTGGTTGCGGACGGCGATGGCTCCATGTGCGGCGATGAGCTCCAGTCGGGTACAGTCCTCCGGTCGCGGTGTCGTCGGGACGAACACCGCCACCAGCCCGAGCGCCTCACCATCGACCTCGAGGGGCATGGCGACTGCCCCGCCACCGCCGAGGGCGCCGACATCCGAGCCCTCCAGGAGGTCCTCCGGCTCTGCTACGACGACTTCTCCCTCCTCCAGGATGGCTTCCAGCAACCCGCCGACGGGGACCGGCAAAGCGAGACTCTCGGGATCGAGGTGCAGCTGTGCGATCAGCGAAGCCGTGCCGGGGCTCAGCATCTTGCCCGCCACCGCGCCGTCCAGGGTCAGCGTCCAACGATCGAAAAGGAAGGGAAGCACGCGCGCACCAGGGAGGGCCTGGCCGGTCATCTCGGCAAGGACGTCGAGGATCTGTTCAGGCGTCCGCAGATAGTAGAGTCGCAGGAGGTCTATCGCCGGCTGCTGGGACAACACGTAGTCCGTCTCGGAGTCAGCCGGCGCGTTCCCGGTGGAACGCGCGCGACCTGGCCCATCGTGCCAATCAGCGAGAGGCGCGGCCATCAGCGTCTCCCTTCGAGCGTTATCAGCAGCCCGTCATCCGTCTCTTCGACCCGCGGCGGATGCTGGAACGCGGCTTCGAAAGCGG
>WHTO01000166.1 GCA_009377665.1 Dehalococcoidia bacterium | reverse complement strand
GGTCAACGCGAGGACACTTGGTCGGTCGGTAGGCGGGTCAGACCGGGCCAGCAGCGCCTGCATCATCGCAGTCGGTCGGCTTGCCGGGCCGCGAGAAGTCCAGTTCGACGTGTTGAAAGTACGCCCACTGGTCCAGCACCTGACCGGCGAACTCCGGGCCATTGTCACAGCGGATCGTCTTCGGGACGCCATGCTCCGCGCGCAGCTGCTCGAGCACGTCGACGACGTTGAAGGCGCGGAAGCCGACCCGTGGCACGACGGCGAGCGACTCCCGACTGTGGCAATCGACGATCGTCAGCGCCCGGAACTGCTGACCGTTGAACAAGGCGTCGGAGACGAAGTCCATCGCCCAGATCTCGTTCGGCGTCCCCGCCTGAGGACGCTCTGTCCGGTACCGGCAGGACCGTCGGCGCCGCGGCGTCTTCGTGCGGATCGCCAGCCCCTCATCTGGATAGAGCCGATACACACGCTTGTGGTTCACGGTGTAGCCCTCCCGCCGCAGCAGCAGCCACAGCCGGCGGTAGCCACAGCGCACGCGCACCGTCGCGAGCTCCCGTAGCCGCAGTCGCAATTCGTGCTGCGGGTCGGCGACCGAGCGGTAGCGCTGGGTCGCGCGCGGCAGTCCGGTGACCCGGCAGGCCCGGCGCTCGCTCACGCCGTAGGTCGTGCGGAGATACGCGGTCGCCTCGCGGCGGTGGGAGGGCGTCACGATTTTCGGCGGACGACGTCCTGGAGCATGACCTTGTCCAGCGTGAGCTCCGCGACCACCTGCTTCAGCCGGCGGTTCTCATCCTCGAGCTGGCGCAGCCTGCGGATCTCGGCCACGCCCATCTCACCGAATCGCTTCTTCCAGCGGTAGAACGTCTGCTCGGTGATCCCGAGCTTGCGACAGATCTCAGCCGGCGGCGTGCCGGCGTCGGCCTGCCTGAGCGCGAAGCCGATCTGCTCCTCTGTGTAACGCTTCCTGGGCACGAACTTCCCTCCCTCGCTTCCGCGGAGCGTGCCCGAAATACTCGCGTTGCGGGTGGATCAGGATTCGGGGAGGGGACCAGTGTGCACCCCGCACCCGCTTCATGCTTTATGCGGTAGAGTCCGGCGCCGGGAGGTGCCGGGATGATGGCGACTGTCGCAGGCTGGTGGGAACGGTTATTGGCGCTGCGCTGGCGGTGGAAGGCGCCGATCCTCGGCCACTCGGAGGTGGTCGAAGGCGCGCTCCTCGAGATCTCGGAGCCACTCCCGGCGCTTGTGGACCGCTTCGTATACCAGGCCTTCGGCCGTCCGCTCGTCGATCGGCTCGAAGGCGCCTAGAGTCGGCGTACCGTCTGATGCGGCGGACACCCGTCTCGCCAGAATGGTCCCCAATGACGGATGCTGGCGGGCAGGTCAGCGCTCCGCGCGGACGCCTCTATCCACGCCTGGTGCAGCCGGTCCACCTCGGCATAGAGCTCGAGGATCTCATTGAGCGTCACGTCGGGATCGTGTAGCGCGTTCGGGACGCCGGAACGGTCGGTTCGGAAGTGGCGATCCCGGAGGTCGCGGTAGCGCCGATACGCTTCGTCGTGCCGCAGCAGCCGACTCGTGCTGTCCGTCATTCAGGTACCTCCTCGCGGCCAGTCGCAGGGTCATCATCGACACCGATGCGGCAGGACATTCGAGAGGTCCTGCTGCTGCCACGCGATCGAGATCTGCGCCTCCATCCGCGCGAGATAAGCCGTCTGCACCTTTGTAGGCGCAACTTATAATCAGGACAGCAACATAGTGATGAGCGCAGGTCCTACCTGCGGGAGGAGACGACCATCGCCTCGCGCAGTGCCGATGCGAACCGGTACGCCGATGGCTTCCGCGCGGACTACGCGGAGCGCGCCCTGGACGCCCTGAACAGGGACGGCCGCACGCGGCGACCTGGTGACCGTCAAGAGCAGGCGCGTCGATGACGGCGACGAGCCGTTGCTGGAGGTGAGCTTCACCGTGCGCGCGGGTAGCTTCGCCGTTCCATCGACTACGGCAAACATCCTGACTTGGGCCCGTCGGATTGCGACGGAGGGAGGAAACTCCGACTCGAACCCGATGTCGGAGCCTCCTCGTTTGTCCCGCGGGCGGAGACGATTTCATTGGAGTCGGTCGTTTTGGTTGGGATCGAGCATGGGGCCCATCGGAGTGTCCTGTGGGCACCTCAGGCCGCCCTTTGTCCACTGGGAGCAGCCGCTACTAACCGGCTACTAACACGGTGCTAACGCTATAGGACCGCAGCATGTTGCGGTCGTACAGCCCAAGCACGGCCTCCACACCTATCAAAAGCGTATACGAATTAGACCTTCGGGAACTCATCGCCGTGAGGCCCCGTCATAGGTGTAGGCGGTGGCCATCGAGCCGCCGTAGAAACACCGAAGGAGCCCATTGATGAGAAAGCTTCCCATCCTCCTCAGCGCCCTTGTGCTGGGCAGCCTGGCTATCGCTTCAGGCCTGCTAAGCACGGCAAGCGCCCAGGAACCGTCAAGAGACAGGCAACCTGTCTTCGCCCCCATCGAGTCGATCGAGGTTGTCCCCTCCGGCTCCGCGCCCACGGGCCATGCCCTCGAGATCGTCGCGGGCCTTCCCGGCGGCTGCGCCGAACCCGGCGACACCGGGTTTTACCGCGACGGCGACACCTTCCATGTCTGGGTGCTGAACACGGAGCCCACGGACGACGAAACGGTCTGCACCAAGGAATACCGGACCTACGAGGTGACGGTCGACCTCGGCACCGGCTTTGTGCCCGGCCAGCAGTACACCGCCCGGGTCAACGGTGAGCCGATCACCTTCATCGCCCACGGGGGCATCGTCCCGCCTCAGCAGGAGATCGCCCCGGCGCCGATTGAGTCGGTGGAGATCAGCGCGACCCTGTCGATACCGCCGCAGTACGTGGCGCACATCGTCGCCGCGCTGCCGGGTAGCTGCGCCCAGCCCGCCGGCCATGACGTTTGGCGCGACGGCACGACGATCTACATCGAGGTCCACAACCGTGTGCCTGCTGAGCAGCAAATCTGCGCGCCGGTCTACACGACCTACCCAGTCGACGTGAACCTGGGCAGCGACTTCGTCTCCGGCAAGGCCTATACGGTCAATGTGAACGGTACGGTCGAGACGTTCACGGCCTACTAAGCCGCCTTTCTTCCGTACTGAGGTGACTGCATCCATGATCCGCCTTTGCGCGACTGGTTTCTTAATGCTCACGCTTATGACGGTGGCCTGTAATGGCGGCGACGACACGCAGGATCCCGAGCAGGTGGTCGAAGCCTTCTTCGCCGATTACCTGGAACACGTCCCACCTGGCGATCGCGTCTACGCCGAAAGCCCCTACGTGACGGCACACCTGGTAACCCAGCTCGACGCCGCCCTCGAAGGCCCGATTGCCGCCGACCCCGTCCTGTGCGCCCAGAACGTGCCACAGAACGTCAGCGCAGAGGTCACGGAGGTCATCGGAGACACCGCGGTCGCCACGGTCACCAGCGACATGCGTGGACATGAGTTCCAGGCCGGCCTCGTCAAAGACGGAGATGCCTGGAAGCTCGACAGCATCAACTGCACCGCACGGGGATGAGCTACCACCAGCGCCACGGACGGGCAGGGTTGGGGCTCTGGACCAACTCACATAAGGAGTCAACTCCCAATGCTTCCAAACCTGAGCTCACTCCTGGGGGTCGCGACCGCAGGCGCCGCGATCGCCCTGTTCTCCGCGGGCGCCGCTACCAGCGTCTTCAGCCAGACGCCGGCACCGGACGACGGCATCTCCCGACCCACTGTGCCCGCGCAATACGCCGAAGCAGCCTTCAACGCCTGGCTGCAAGGTGACGAGGGCACCTTGACGGACCTGGTGACTGTGCCGCCCGCCGACCTGCTGCTTGCGCGTGACCCTGGCACGGATGTCTGGGACGGTCCGCCGCTCTGCGAGGGCGCCGCAGGCAGCACGTACTGTACCTGGGCGTCGGACAGCTCCCAGCTCCTCCTGCGCGTCGCCAACGAGGTGGCCTCGCAGGGCCAGCCCAATGCCGTAACCGAGGCCTCGTTCATACCGACAGTAGATGGCGTGGCGATCTGGCCATTTAGCACGCAGGAGCAGGCCGACAACACGCAGGCAAGCGTCGACCAGGGTCATTCGCCGTGGATGCTTGACCCCATCGCCGTGGGTGACGCCTACGCGAGCGCCGTCCTGGGCTGGGAAGACGCCGTTGTCGAGATGATCGACCCGGCCGTCCTCCGCCTGAGACACCCAGTGGTGCACGTAATGATCGACGTCACCATCGCGCAGCCCGCGCGGCAAGGCGAGGGTGGTATCTGGGCCATTGTTCGTACCCTGCCCCCAGCGGGCGAGCCGGCACCGCCGGCTCCGACCTGGGATGAAACTGCAGTCTGGCAGCCCTCGTCTGTCGACTTCGCCGACTGGGAGCGGATCTGCGGAGAGTCGCCGGCCATGATGGACCCGCCCGAGGGCATCGAGTGCGGCCTCAAGGTCATGCAGCAGGTCGGCGCCGCACCTGCCGCACAGGACTTCCTGCGCCAGAGCGGCTATTTCCTCGAGAGTTTCGAGGAGCTCGGCCCCATCGACTACGGCCGGGGCTCCGCGCCGTGGGCGAACATGGGCCGGCCCGCGCAGCAGCTGTTCCTCAACGGCTCCCCACCCCTAGTCGAAGCGTCCTTCGATGCGCTCGAGACGTGGAGGCAGGACCCCTCCTACGCCGAGATCGCGGCCATGGATCAGTACGCCGGCCCCTGGACCGAATACGGCATGCTCCTGTCCTCCAACCTGCAGCCGGAGCCCGGCATATCCCAGACGATCTGGCTGACGTTCCCGCTGCAGTCCTGCCGTGCCTGCGCCCCGTTCGGCTTCGCCGGTGTTAGGTACACCTTCGACCTCTCCGGCCAGCTCATCGCCCAGTCGATGCTCCCCATGGACCAATCGCAGCCCCGGTAACAGCCTCAGCCTCACCCGGGCGTAGGGGCGAGGCATGCCTAATGTTGCATTTTCACCAACGGTCCAAGAAAGGCTGACCGGACCCGATTCACGAGTCCACCCCTGATGGGAGTCCATCTAACGGTGGACCTGCCCCCGATCTTGATCCAGGCCCTATGCGAGTCTGCGGGCTGCTTCAGCCTCTCGGATGTACTCCCTGGGGGCCAGATCGCCCAGGGCTGAATGCGGTCGTTCCTCGTTGTACTCCCTTCTCCACGCCGCCGTCCGCTGCCGGGCGTCGGCAAGCGACAGGAACCAGCTGGCGTTGAGCAGCTCTCGGCGCAGGCTCGCATTGAAGGACTCGATGAAGGCGTTGTTGCAGATGCTCCTATAGATGTCAACGCATCGACGCCGCATGGAGGCGGGCGTCGGAAGCGACGACAACCTGTGGCAGTAGCGCATAGAGTTCCCGGGCGAGATAGCGCTTGAGAC
>WHTO01000165.1 GCA_009377665.1 Dehalococcoidia bacterium | reverse complement strand
CACGGGCGAAGGGCCTGGGCCGAGAAGTCCCGACGGACTGGTTCCTCGAGGAGATGCATCCCTAGCTGACTTTCTTGCGAGAACCTCTAAAAACCAAGTTGTAAGAAAGGGAATCGAATGAGTCTGATCGGAAGATTGGGCAAAGGCGCGAGAGTATCGTTTCTCGTCTTCTGGCTGGTTGCTGTTGTCCTCGCGCTTACGGCATCAAGTTGCGGCGACGACGATGACGATGGCGAGACCGGGGAAGAGGTTAACGAGGAGACGGCCGAGCCAACGCAGGATCAACCGCCAGACACGGACACGCCAGCAGAGGGAGAGCCGGGCGACGAGCCAACGGCCGAGGAAACGGCCTCGGAAGAGACGGCGACGGAGGAAACTACAGCTGAGTTTGACGAAGAGGCGGTCGCCGACTTCTACAGTGGGGAGACAGTAACTCTGCTGGTGGGATTCAGCGCTGGCGGTGGCTTTGATACCCAGGCAAGGCTTCTGGCTGAATACCTCGGCCAGTACATTCCCGGTAACCCCACGGTAATCGTGGAGAACATGCCGGGCGCCGGCAGCCTTGTCGCCTGGAACCACATGTACAACGCCGGCCCCAAGGATGGCACGCTAATCGGGTACAACGAGGGTGCCCAGATCCTCCAGCAGGAACTGGGCAACCCCGCCGCGGAATTCGACGCCGAACAGGTCCAATACCTGGGGGCTTTGACCCAGGATGAGGTCATTTTGGTTGTGACGCGCGCAAGCGGCATAACGCGCTTCGACCAGATACTTCCCCCGGATCCCGAGGAGGAGCTGACGTGGGGAGGAATCGCGGCCGGTTCACTTGCCGTCGACGCGCCGGTTATCTTGCAGGACGTGCTGGATGCGAACATCATCCTGGTGACCGGTTACGACGGCAACTCGAACGTCGTGCAGGCGATGGAAAGCGGCGAGATCGAAGGCTTCCTGCCCGCGCTAAGCTCGGTGCAGTCCGTATATGCGGAGCAGTTCCAAAACTGGAACACGATCGTAGCCCTTACAGAAGAGCGGCTGGACGACCTCCCGGACGTTCCGAGCATATTCGAGTTTACTGACGACGAGATAGCCGAGCAGACGATCACGTTCGGGACCATTCACCCCTCACGGTTCAGCCGCCCCCTGGCCGTAGCGCCCGAGGTGCCGGAGGACAGAGTGCTCGCGCTTTCCCAGGCAGTACAGCAAGTTCTCGAGGACGAAGAGTTCCGGGCAACTGCAGAGCAAGCTGGTGTCGCGTTGGATCCCCTAACGCGGGAAGAGTTGCAGTCGCTCGTCGAAGACTTCTTCGGAATGCCGGACGAGGCCAGGACGCGGCTGCAGGAGTTGTTGCTCCAGTAGGTGTGGTTGGCGAGGGTGACGAGAAGTCATCCTTCGACGCCGATCCCGACAGCGTCGTGAAATTGCGGGAAGGCGTCACTCATGAGGACGGGAGCGGTCGGCAAAGACGGGCGACTTGTCGCCGGAGCTGCACGACGCCATCGACGACAACGTGCCTGGTCTTCGGCTCCCTGACCACCGCGAGCATCCTGATCAAACGACCCGGGTGATGGCCAGCGCCTGGCCAGTCGCCAACGCTCGTTCGCCCCGGCAGCGCGGGAAAGGAAAGGGCCCGAGCGTCGATCGGCCGGGCCCGGAGGTGCTGATGGCTCGCCTGATCAGGCCGGAGGTCCCGTCGGCAGCTCCTCGACCGTCCCGACGAGGGTCGCCCGCACGACGATATTGTCGTTGTAGCTGCGTGTGCGGGGGTTGAAGTTGCCGCCGCAGGTGATCAGCGTGATCGCGTCTGATACGAAGCACTGCCCCGGGTCGCAGCCCACGTCCTCCCAGCTGAGAAGCGTCTTGGCGATGTCCCGGTTCGACTCCACCTGGTAGTGAAAGATGGTCCCGTCGGCCATCTCGATGTAGATCGCGCTTCCGACCTCGGCTTCCGGGAGGGTGTAGAAGGGCCCGCGCTGTCCACGGTAGTCGACGTGGGCGGCGAGGATAGGGGCCTTCTCTGCTTCGCCGGGGACGCCGGCGAAGTCGTAGGCCGCGATCTGGGTGGCGTTGGTGGGGACCTCGAAGGTTCGGTTGTCTTCCTGGAGGCCAAGGGTGATCACGGCGGCGACATCGATTTCGGCGCCTTCGATAACGATCCTCTGGATATCGGACGGCCCGGCCCCAGGCGTATCGGCGGAGGGCCCGGGAGTGCCGTTGTCGTCGTCCTCCTCGACGGTGACGACTTCGTTGCTGTCGGAACCCCCGACCTGGGCGTCGTCGTCGTCATCATCGTCGCCCCCGAAGGGGCCAAAGCCGGCGATGGCCGCAACCGCGACGATGCCCCCGGCCGCCAGCAGGGCGGCAGCCAGCGCTCCCACCCCTGCAAGTACTTTCTTATCGCTTCCCATTAGTCCTCCATGCCGCGGACTCGTCGCCGGGCAAGGCGCCGTATCCCAATTCAGGCTAAGAAACCGCCGTTGCGGGCGCTACCACAAGCGTTAACGTTCGACCCGCACCCGCGTAACGTTATGGCACCTCGACCAGGGCCATCTGCGAGTCATCGGCCGCGCCCAGGCCCATTCGCGCGGCTTCTCTAATCTGAGGATACGTCCACGGATCGCGTCTCAGATTGCAACCCGGAACTTCCTGCAGGCAGCGGATGGCCGCTACGTCGGCGGCGACCCGGTCCCCGGAGGCGATAATGGCCCGCGGGTTGCCGCGGCGACCCCACGACGGGCCGCCCTTGATGAAGGCCTCGCGGCCATCGAGCAGCACCAGGTCGGGGTTGAAGGCGGACGCCAGCTCGATGATCCGCTGCTGGAAGTGCCCCCCCAGGTGCAGCCGGATCCTATCTCGCGGCCTGAGCAGCCCAACCGACAGCTTCAGCGACATGCTGAAGCGCGACCAGCGGTGCGTTTTCAGCACCCCGGAGTAGATCAGGCTGTCGCACTCCAGCGCTGGTCGCGCCACCTGGATCGTCTTGAAATAGCGCCCGGCGATCGGCACCTCCACCCAGGGATCGCTGCCCTCACCCAGGACAACGGCCTCGGCCCCGGCGTCGCGGCAGAGGTCGAAGACCCCCAGCAGTTGCATGACGTTGCGGGCGCTGGTGGGAGGATGCCGGCTACTCTCGCCCACGACGACGCGGGCGGCGCCGTAAGCGTGGGCGAGGTCGATGATGGCGCGCAGGAAAGCCAGGTCGGTGCTGACGGGAGGCCCGCCGGCGGCGTTGAAGTTGGGCTTGATGAAAACGCTATCGCCGTGGCGGATCGTCCTGTTGAAGCCGCCGATGGCGTCCACCGCGGCCTTGAGCCACTCGTGGGCGCTCCCAGGCCCGGCCGTCCGCACTACGGAGACGAGCGAGCGCCCCTCCTGATCGAGGTAGCGATTGCGGCGTTCGACCTCCCTCGATACAGGGATAGTGGGCGCGGTCATCTGGCTCCATGGTAGGCAGCCACGAGATGTGAGGCTGGTAGGCGCAGCCGACCATTGGCGACTCGTGTGCGAGCATGTTGGCATGCGCAAGTCCGTCGACGAGCTGCACGCCAGGAGAATGCTCGGGGGAGGGCCGGTCCTGCTCGTCACGACGCGCTGGCGCGACCAGGTCAACGTGGCGCCGATGGGCTGGCACATGCCGGTTTCGATCATCCCGCCGCTCGTCGCCATCGCCGTGCATCCCTCGCGGCGCACGCACGACATGATCCGCTCGTCCGAGGAGTTCGCGATCAATATCCCGGGCCCCAGGCTGCTCGACCACGTCCACTACTACGGTGTGGTGGGCGGCAACGAGATCAACAAGGTCGAGGCGGGCAAGCTCCCGACCTTCGCCGCGCGGCGCGTAATCGCACCGCTGCTCGATCACTGCGTGGGCTGGATAGAGTGCGGGCTCGAGGACACCGTCAGTATCGGTGACCATACGCTGTTCATCGGGCGCGTCGCCGCCGTCCAGGTCGATGACGAAGCCTTCGATGACGTCTGGCTGCTCGACGACGAGGATGCGCGGCCGCTGCACTACATCGGCGCCGAGCGCTACTCAGCGCTGGGCGAGGTCCTGTACGCGAAGGTCAGGACTACCGAAAGCGGGGCCATCGATGCCCCCGCCCCGGCGGATGACGAGACGCCGGACGATGTCGAACGCCGCGAGCAGGAGCAGTTCGAGCGCCAGCGCGCCGAAGCCGAGGCCGTCGAGAAGCAAGCCCAGGGCCAGGCCGCGCCGCCAGGTGAGACCTAGGGTACGGCCCACCATCGTCGAGCACCTGGCTCTGCTGCCAGGACGCCCCAGCCTGCCATCGCTGAGGTAGCCGACATGCTGCGCTGGGGCGTCCGGCGTCCATGAAGTCCCAGGCCGGGGCCGCCAGGCGGCCGAACAGGTGCTGCGTTATTGACCGGTCGTTAGCTAGCCTGTTGCAAGGGCCCGCTTCATTTGCCGTGGCCACGTCGGTATCTGTACGGAGTTGGCAAAGTGATCGAGGGCGCGTCCTTCCACCTGGCGAACACGACTTTCTTTGTACACGTGATTTTCGTATTCCTGGTCCTGCCTTCGCTCTTCCTTGCCCTGACGGGCTATTACACGACGCACCGGCGCCTGGCGGTCGTCCACAACGCCTCGGTCGCTGTCATGATCGTCGGCGGGCTGCTCTTCGGACGTTGTCCGCTTGTGGAACTCGAAGAGGGTCTGCGTGAGGCCGCGGGCGACGAGATGTGGTATGACGGTTCGTTCACCCGCTTCGTCGTGGCAATGATCACGGGGATAGACCTCCCGGCGCCGGTGGTCTCGTTCACCCCGCTGCTGATTGGGGCGCTGACGCTGGCCTCGGTCGTGCTGTCGCGCATCCGCTGGTCGCGACCGGTCACGTCCTCTCAGACCGCCTGACGATCACCCACCGCGGGCTCATCGGGCCGGTGGGGGTGGTCAGACGGTGCACTCCTCGCGGCTGGCCAGCTTCCAGCCGCCATCCTCCTCCACGAGGCGCCAGAGGATATCGTCGCAGTCCGAGTCCTCACCGTTGGCGTGGCGGATGTACGATACGTCGGCCTCGACCCCGTCGCCCCCGGGTACTGTCCCGAAGGTGGTGCCGAAGAACGCCGTGCCGGCCCCGACCGTCGCCCGGATGTTGGACACCAGGAGGTCTTCGTAGGTCAGCTCGTCGAAGGTCGCGAAGAGGTCCTCGTAGTAGTCCTCGCAATCGTTGCGGCGGAAGCTCTCGGCCTCCAGCTCGCAGACGCCGGCAGCGTCGCGATCCTCCGACGCGGTGAAGTAAGCGCGGATTGCCTCCTCGATGGCGGCCTCGTCTTCTTCAGTTAAGGCTTGCGGAGTGGGCACGACGATCTGCTGGTCGGCGCCCGGCCTGTCGTCGTCGTCCCCACCACCGGCGAAGAGGAGGAGAAGCAGGATGGGGACGGCGGCGACAGCCGCGACGGCAGCGAC
>WHTO01000164.1 GCA_009377665.1 Dehalococcoidia bacterium | reverse complement strand
CGGCTGCACCGCCGCCAGAAAGGCGGGCGTGGACGACCCGTCCGAGCCGTGATGCGCCACCTTGAGGACGGTCGAACGCAGCTCGGCGCCGCTCGCCAGTAGCGCCTGCTCGCCGGCCGCCGCCACGTCGCCGGTCAGCAGGAAGCTGACCTCGCCGTAGACCAGGCGCAGCACTACTGAGTTCTCGTTCAGCTCATCACCATTGTCGACGCCCCGCGCTGGTGGCCCCAGGACCTCGAGCACGATGCCCTCACCCAGAACGGCGAACTGGCCTGCTTCCGCGAGCAGCAAGGGCACTCCGTCCTCAAGCAAGCCTTCATGCCACGCCCGGTAGGCGGGGATGGTGCCCTCCTGGGCCCCGGCCAGCACCTGACCGATATCGTAGCGGTCGAGCAGGGCGACGAGGCCGCCGACGTGGTCGTCCTGCGGGTGGGTGAGGACGACGAGGTCGATGCGTCGCCGGTCCGCCGGCAAGGCAGCGCCGAGCTGGTTCAGCAGCCAGCTGCCGCTTGGGCCGCCGTCGACGAGGATGACGCGACCGTCCGGTGTCTCAATCAGGATCGCATCACCCTGCCCAACGTCGAGCACCGTTACCTGCAGCCGGTCGTCGTCTGGCGTAAGCGCATCGAGCCAGAGGACGAGCGCGAGCACCGACAGGACGCCGGCTGTCGCAACGACGCGGCCGACCCGCAGGCGAGATTCAGGTTCTACGGCGGGCTCACTACGCCTGACCATCACGTAGCCAAGGGCCGCCAGGGCGGCGGTCACGATGAAAGACACGGCGCCGCCAAGCGAGATCGATGCGGCCGGGACGCCCGCCGCGAATCGCGCGATCAAGACGAGGTAGGTGACGGGGAGGTAGGTCGCTTCTCCCACAAGACGCCCAAAACCGGCGTCGAATGCGCCGGCCAGCGCCGACGCCAGTGACGCGAGGATTACGACCAGAAACGCCGGCCCGGCAAGGAGGTTCGCCGGCAGCGCCACGAGCGAGACACGGCCGAAGGTCATCGCCATGATCGGCAGCACGGCGACCGACGCCGCGAGCGTCACTGAAAGCTGCTCCGTGAGGAAACCACCGGCGCCGCCCTGCAGCAGGCCGCCACCAACCCGGCCCATCGCTTCCGCCAGAGGCCGGGCGCCGATGACAATACCCGCGGTCGCGACCACGCTTAGCTGGAACGATACGTCGTCTAGAAGGCGCGGGCTCACGATCGTCAGGGCCGCAACAGTCAGCACGAGCGCGCTAAGACTGCGTCCCGGCCGGCCGGACAACTCGGCGCCCAGCACGACAAGGCCCATCAACGTGGCACGCAGGACGGATGGCGAGCCGCCAACCAGCACGGCGTACAGCACGATCACTCCCATCGAGATCAGCAGCGCGCCCCGGCGTCCGATCAGCGGCCAGAGCAGACTTGTGCTGAAACCCGCCACGAGCAGCACGTTGAAGCCGGAGATGGCGATGAGGTGGGAGATGCCGCTGCGGTTGAAGTCGTCCGTGACGTCCTCGGGGATCGAGGAGCGCTTTCCCAGCAGGATGCCGGTGGCCAACGACGCCTCTGGCTCCGGCATCGACACCTCGATGCCGCGGGCAAGGCCGTTGCGCAGGCCGTTCACGAACCGCGTGATGTCATTGCCGCCGCCGGAGCCGGTGCGACGCAGGCTGGGAAACAGGCTGACGGAGCCGATACCCTGCCGCGCCAGGTAGTCGCGGTAGTCGAAGCCGTCGAGGTCCCGAGCCGGCGTTTCGAGCTCCCCTCGCAGCTCTACGAAGTCACCGTAGTCGTACTCTGGGAAGAGACGGGCAGTTACCAGGACGTGGCCGCTCGTTTCCACCCATGAGCCGCCCTCGCCTCGGTACGCGTCGACCTCGATACGCACCTGCTGCGTGCGCTCGCGACGCTCCGGCTCTTCGTCCACGAGGCCGCGCAACTCGACTTCGCCGCCGTCATTCAATCTGGCGACGCCGGTCAACTCCGACGAGGGCAGGCGAGCCTGATAGTGCAGCAACGCGGCGGTAGCAAGGAGAGCAAGCGCCAGGGCCAGAAAAGCCTCGAGCGGCCGCCGGCTCAGGAGACAGCCGGTAGCAAAGGAAATCCCGCCAATTGCCACCAGCGGCCAGAAGGCCGCGAGACCAACGGCAGCAAGGAGCATGCCGAGGCACCAGGCAGCTGCCGGGCGGACCAGGCTCACGGGCTGACAGTAATCAGGGGACGGATCGACTCGAATGTCGGGGACGGGATGACACGGCGGCTGATGAGGTCCTCTACCGTCTTGAAGGGGCCATCGACGGTGCGTGAATCGACGATGCGGCGGGAGTACGCGGCGCCGATGCCGGGCAGCTGGTCGAGCTCGGTCTCAGTCGCGGTGTTGATGTCGAGGAGCTGGCCGGAAGCGAGGGCAGCAACCGCGCCGGCGCTTTGGGGCGAGGAGGAGCGAGAAGGGACGACCAGTTGTTCGCCGTCGCGCAGGCGCCGGGCAAGGTTGAGCGATTCCTGGTCGGCAGATGCGGTTGGGCCGCCCGCCTCGTTGATTGCATCGATGACGCGCTCGCCCTCGAACATCTCCTGGACGCCCGGGCGCGCCACCTCGCCGGTGACGTGGACACGGATCGGCGTGCCGTCCGGGAGCCGCGAGCCCGTCTGAAACTCGATCGGCCTCGATGCGCCGTCCGCCATGCCGCCGGCCCAGAGAGCCGTGATCAGCATTAGCGCCGCAACGGCGAGCAAAAGATAGCGATGGCGATCCAGCCAGACCAACATCCCGGCTCCTTTCGAGGACGATCAGGTCGCTGGCGCATACTCAGGCGATTTGAAGTAGAGGTCAAGAGCTTTACGAAGCCGCTATACTCGGCCCACGACTCACCCTCGCGACTGAGGGGTACGGCCTGCGACGCACCTGTAGCCAATTCCACAGCCCGTGGAGCAAGGAGCAGCCATGAAATACGTCGACAGCACGCACATCGCCTTGCGCTTCACCGACCTGAGAGCGGCCGAGAGTTACTACCGCGAGTTGTTCGACCTCGACGTGGCATGGCGTGACACAAAGGGCACGGCCTCGATGTTCGCCACCTGGGAGGAGATCGACGCGGCGGGAGTGCAGCCCTGGATCACGGCGCTGCACTGCGACAACTTGCGCCTGACCATCGAGACTGGCGGCGGGTCAGAACCTCGGGCTTCCCTGGGTCTCGACCACGTAGGGCTGCACGTCTCACAGGACCAACTCCGGCGGGTACAGGAGCGGGCAGCGGCACTGGGGCTCGACGTGAAGACAGAAACCGAACGCTTCTTCATCTTCCACGACCGCTACGGCCTGAAATGGGAGCTCGACACGCACAGCCACGCCGACATCGTGGCCATGGGCCGTGAGCTGGAGGAGCGGCACCGCAACCGGCAGCAGCCGGCCTAACGCGGCGGCCGTCCCAGGCTACGGTCAAGAGCGTTACGGCGCCGCTGCTATACTCGGCGAATGACTGACTTCCCTGGGAACCTCCGTGCCGGCACCGACGTTTATAGCCTCGACGGCAAGAAGCTGGGCAACCTGCATCGCGTGGTGATCAAGCGCTCTGACCTTACGCTAACCCACGTCGTCGTCGACATTGGCTTCCTGCGCTCCGGGCGGTCGCTGTGGGAAGGCGGGCTGGGCCTCGACTACGACCGCATCGTCCCGATCGGCGCGGTTACATCGGCTACGGACGACCACGTCGACCTCGCGCTGGCGGTCGAAGAGTTCAAGTCCCAGCCGGAGTACTCGGAGGAGAGCTTTGAGCCCATAGCAGACCCTTCGCCCAGCGAGTTTGACATCAACGACATCGCGATTCGCGCCGAGGTCCTTGCCGACGCTGTCGCCAGCACGCCCGGGGCCTGGGTCACAACCCGCCTCAACAAGCCGGTCACAAGCGTCGATATCGTCGAAGGCACCGACGTCTGGCGCCGCGAGCCGCACCAGAAGGTCGGCGACGTGAAGCGGATCCTGGTCGATGAAACGACGGGGCAGGTCAAGGCGCTGGTGATCAGCCGCGGCTTCATCTTCAAGCACGAGGTTGTTCTGCCCATCCGTTATATCGCGGAACTCCTCGACGACCTTATTCGCGTCGACCTGACGGACGCCGAGATTCTGATGTTGCGGCCGTATACGGAGAACGCCTGATTCTCAGCCTGCCGCTGATACAATCGCCTGGTGGATGAACACGCCCTCCGCGTACTCGAGTTCGACAAGGTCCTTGCCCGCCTCGCTCACCTGACCGCCTTTTCCGGCGGCCGGGAGCTTGCCCTCGACCTGCGCCCGACGCCCGGCTACGCCGAAGCGCTGGAGCGCCAGCGTCTACTCGCCGAGGCGATGCGCTTCCGTAGCAGCCGCACCGCCCTCGGCCTGAACGATGCCGTCGACGTGCGAGTCCCGCTGGAGAAGGCAGCCCTGGGCGGCATCCTCGACCCTCAGGACCTGCTCAACGTTGCCTCGACGCAGCGGGCGGCGCATCAGGCCCTTTCGGCGATCAGCCGCGCCGGCTCGCAGCTACCTGGGCTCACCGCCCTTGCGGGACAGTTGGGCGAGCTGCCTCAGCTCGTCGCCGAGATCAGCCGCTCCCTGGATGCGCGAGGCGAGGTGCTCGATTCGGCCAGCCCCGCCCTGCACCTCCTGCGCCGCGACATCAAAATTGCCCACGACCGGCTCCACGCGAAGCTGCAGGAGTTTCTTGCCTCAGCGGCGGGGCGGCTGGCAGCACAGGAGTCGATTGTCACGCTGCGCGACGGCCGCTACGTGGTGCCGATCAAGGCCGACTTCCGGGGCGAAGTTCGCGGCATCGTCCACGACGTCTCTTCCAGCGGCGCCACGGTCTTCGTCGAGCCGCTGGCGGTGGTAGACCTTGCAAACCAGTGGCGCGAGCTGCAGATCGAGGAACGGCGTGAGGTCGAACGGATCCTCCGCCGGCTGAGCGGGCTCGCCGGCGAGGACGCAGACACGATCGCCGATAACGTAGCCGTGTTGGCCGAGCTCGACCTCCTGCTCGCCTCCGCGCGGCTTGCCGAGGAGCTGGCGCCGTCGAACCAGGACGTGCTGCCGAGCCCGGAGCAGGGCAAAGACCCATCTGCCTGGCTAACCAGGGCACCGGGCGAGATCGAGCTGCGTAACGCCCGCCATCCCCTGCTGAGCGCGCCGGTGCCGATCTCGCTGCGCATGAGCGGCGAGGACCGCGTCCTGCTGATCACCGGCCCAAACACCGGCGGCAAGACGGTCGCCCTGAAGACAGTGGGCATCCTCGCCTTGATGGCGCAGTCGGGACTGCCGGTGCCGGTGGACGAAGGAAGCCGCCTGCCGGTCTTCGAGGAAGTGCTGGCGGACATCGGCGACGAGCAGAGCATCGAGCAGTCGCTTTCGACTTTCAGCGGCCACATCCGCAACATCATTAACCTGCTCGAGCGGGCGGGCGCCGGTTCCCTCGTGCTGCTGGACGAGCTGGCGGCCGGGACCGACCCGGCCGAAGGCGCCGCCCTTGCCCGCGCCCTGCTGCTCAGCCTGCTCGACCGCGGCG
>WHTO01000163.1 GCA_009377665.1 Dehalococcoidia bacterium | reverse complement strand
AGGCGGTTGAGGACCTTGATGACGACGACGAACAGTTCGGTGACACTCTTGCCGAGGTCCTGGAACGAACCGTCGAGAACCTGGACGACACTATCGGACAGCTCGATGATCTCAACCCGCCCGGTGACGTGTCGGACCTTCACGATGACCTGCTCCAGGCCGCTGAGGATGTCCGGGACGCTACTGACGACCTCATAAGTGAAGCCGAAGGCCGGTCAGCCGAGGAAATTAGCGATGTCGAGACGCCCGACCTCGACGACGCCAACGACGACTTCGAGGACGCCTGTCTCGAACTGCAGGAGTACGCCGACGACGTGGACATCGACGTCGATCTCAACTGCGAAGGCGACGAGGGCGAGGAGAGCGGCGAGGAAACCGTTGAAGAAAGCCCCGAGGAAAGCGAGGAAACCGCAGAGGAGACTGTCGAAGAGGTAGAGCCAACCGTGGAGGCGACCGAGCCTGAAGAGTCCGCGCCCTCGGGTGACGCACCAAACGACCTCCTCGAGAACGCGGCGTTCATCGCCGAAGTGCCTTTCAGCGACACCGTCGATACCACTGGGGCGACAGTGGACGAGACCGACCCTCAGCCCTCATGCACGACCCTCGAAGTTTCCTCCAGCGTGTGGTTCATCTATCAGCCCAACGAAACTGTGCCGCTGGTGGCCGACACGTTTGGCAGTGACTACGACACGGTTATCGCCGTCTACGAGAGCACCGCGCTTACTGAGGTGGCCTGCAACGACGACTTCACGGGCGCTGACGACACCACTTCAAGCGTCAACTTCACGGCGCAGGCTGGAAGCGACTACTTCATCCAGGTTTCGGCCTACTCAGGTCGCTCCGCCGGCGTTCTCCAGTTCTTCCTCGGCACGCCAGATAGCGACGAGATCGACGGTGCGACTTTCATCCCTGCGCTGCCGTTCGAGACGACATACAACGCAACCACAGCGACGACGGCGGCCGACGACCCCACCCCCAGCTGCGGAATCGGCCAGAACTCGGGCAGCGTCTGGTTCGCCGTTACGCCAGACCGCAGCCTGGGCGTGTTCGTCGAGACGCTGGGTAGCGACTACGATACGATCCTGACGATCTGGACCGGGACGCCCGGAGCGCTGACCGAAGTCGCCTGCAACGACGACCTCGACGGCGACCCGGCCGCCGGACTGGTCTTCGACGCGCAGGAGGGAGTCCAGTACTACATCGAGGTCGCCGCTTACAGCAGCAATGCCCCGGGCATCCTGGAGCTGCTAGTCCGCGAGTCTACCCAGTAGGGATCTGCTTGCACGTCCGGAACAAGAGGCTTGTCGTCTTGTCGGGCCGAGTACGGACCGGGCTGGGACCGTGTTCACCAGCTTCGGGTCAACGATCCACGGTCGGCGGTCCTCTACCGCGTCCGGCCAGCGACTAGGCAGTCAGGTGGCGCTGGCGGTACTGCAGGGCCTCGGCGAGGTGACGCGATTCGATGCCGGACGAGGCGTCAAGGTCGGCGATGGTGCGCGACAACTTCAGGATGCGGTGAAACGAGCGCGCCGAGAATGACAGTTGATTCATGGCCAGGCGCAACAGAGACTGAGCACCGTCGTCGAGCTGCGACTGGCAGAACTCACGTACCTCGACCGGCGTCATCTCGGCGTTGCAGGTAAGTCCGTTATCGCTGAAACGCGTGGTCTGGAGGCTGCGTGCCGCCTCGACGCGACCCCGCACCTGCTGCGAGCCTTCGGCGTCTTCTATGGCGGACAGCTTCTCAAAGTCGATGCGCGGCACCTCGACGAAGATGTCGATGCGGTCGAGTAGCGGGCCCGATATCCGCTTCTGATAGCGAGCCACGGTGCCGTCCGAACAGGTGCACTGGCGTCCGGAGTCGCCAAAGTACCCGCAGGGGCAGGGATTCATTGCCGACACGAGCATGAAGTTAGCCGGGAACGTCAGCGTGCCCTGCGCCCGCGAGATCGTAACCAGCCTGTCCTCGAGGGGCTGGCGCAGGACCTCGAGGACGGCGTGGCCGAACTCGGGCAGCTCGTCCAAAAATAGGACGCCCCGATGACTTAGCGTGATTTCGCCGGGGCGGGGTACCCTGCCGCCCCCGACGAGGCCGGCGTGCGAGATCGTGTGGTGCGGCGCTCTAAACGGTCTCTCCCGGACCAGTGGAGTTTCGGATGGCAGGAGACCCGCGATGCTGTAGATCTTGGTGATCTCCAGCGCTTCGTCGTTGGCCATCGCCGGCAGTATGGAAGGCATAGCGCGAGCCAGCAGCGTCTTGCCTGCGCCGGGAGGCCCCATCATCAGGACGTTGTGACCACCGGCCGCCGCGACTTCGAGCGCGCGTTTCACGTGCTCCTGGCCCTTGATGTAGGAGAAGTCGAGCGCCTGGGTGCCCGCCTGGGACCCGTTCTGCGGCGCCGTCGAGCGATCGAACGCCTCGATCTGCTGACGCCCGCTGAAGTGTTCGATGAGCTGCGCAAGATCGTGGACTGGGACGACCTCGATGTCATCGACGAGCGCCGCCTCGGACGCGTCGTCCTCGGGGACGAAGACGCGCGTGGCGCCGTGATCGCGCGCCACGGCCACCATCGGCAAGACGCCGTGGGTGTGGCGCACCCGCCCGTCAAGCGAAAGCTCGCCGATGAAGACGGCCCTGTCGAGGTCGGCCACAAGCTGCTCAGACGCGACCAGGATGCCGACGGCCATCGGCAGGTCATAGCCGGGGCCTTCCTTGCGGAGGTCGGCGGGCGCGAGGTTGACCGTGATCTTGCGGTTGAATGGGAACTGGGCGCCGGAGTTCTTGATCGCCGAGCGGATACGCTCCCGCGCTTCCTGGACCGCGGTGTCGCCCAGGCCAACGACCGTGAACGAAACCTGGCCGCGGGAAACGTCGACCTCAACCTCGATCAACTCGCCATCGAGGCCTATCAGAGCACAGGAGAGAACGCGCGCGAGGGGCACAGGCCGCGAGGATATCAGGAGACGCCGCCCGGCGACAGCCTCGAGTTCGGCGCTGCGGGTCGGTCGCGCGCTACCGCGGGCCCAGGATCAGGCCGGGACTTCGTCGTGCCTGGCGGCGGCAGGCGCCGGTCGGCGGGACAGGTATCCCTTCTCTTCCAGCGCGTCGACTATGCGGTCGGCGTACTCCTCCGGCGTCCCCCTGTCGGTATCGACGACGAGCTCGGAGTTGAGCGGCTCCTCATAGGGATCGGAAACACCGGTGAAGTTCTTGATCTCTCCCGCCAATGCCTTCTTGTAGAGGCCCTTCACGTCGCGGTCGCTGAGCACGTCGATCGGGCACCGTGCGTAGACCTCGAGGAAGTTGGTCGTGTTGGAGCGGACCTCGTCGCGCACTTCGCGGTACGGGGAGATAGCGGCTGCGATGGCGATAACCCCGTTACGGGAGAGCAGGTCGCAAACGAAACCAATGCGCCTGATGTTGATGTCGCGGTCCTCTTTGCTGAATCCCAGGCCCTTGCTGAGGTTCTCGCGTACAACGTCGCCGTCGAGGATCTCGACCCTGACGTCGTGCTCTCTCAGGTTGCGAGCCAGGATCTCGGAAATCGTCGTCTTACCGGCGCCGGAGAGCCCGGTAAACCAGACGGTCGCGCCTGTGGTTGTCCATGGTTCAGCCAATTTGTGGATGCCTTTCTTGCTTGCACAGCCCGCCAGGTGGGCGCGCCGAGGGGGATGAGGTGTTGTCCTTCCAGTCTCGCAGACCGCGGTTGTTGCAAAAACAAGCCGGCGGCCCGGTCGCCCGTGGGCCACCGCCCTGTCTCGCCGCCGCCATCGTTGATCGACTATTTTGCAGATAGCACCCCCGCTCAATCTGTAAGGAGAGATGCATGTCTAACGTTCTTGGGAAGTCACTGGCACGGCTCCTTGCGCCGAGGCGAGTCGCCCACGCCCATTGCGACATCCCGTGTGGGATCTATGACCCGCACGCCGCGCAGCTTGCAGCCAACACCGTGGCCACGATGGTCCAGAAGATCCAGGGCCTGGCTCCTGACGACCACAACAACCTCATCCGCATGGTGAAGGTGAAGGAAGATCACGCCGAGATCGTCAAGCGCGAAGTGGTGATCATCTGGGGCGACTATTTCAAGCCGGAGCATCTCGACAAGTACCCGGATCTCCACGACCAGACCTGGAAGATCCTGAAACTCGCCTCGCGCAACAAGCAGAACATCGACGCCCAGGCGGCCCAGGAGTTGCAGGCGGCGGTGGACCAGTTCGCGAACGTCTTCTGGGAGTCGAAAGGCCAGCCGGCCCCGGCCCGCTAAAGCCAACAGAACCATGGCAATGCGGCCAGGACGAAGCCTGCTACTGGCGACGATCCTGGCCGTCCTGGCGCTCGGCGCCTGGAAGCTGCGTGGGGTTCGCCGATATGCCGTGGCCGGACCAAGCATGCTGCCGGCGCTCGCGCCCGGGGACTTCCTGATGGTGCGTCCACCGCGCCGACGCGTCGCGCCCGGCGACGTCGTCACTGTTCCCGACCCACGAACGCCCTCGCGGGAGATCATCAAGCGGGTCGCCGCCGTCCTTGACGACGGCACATTGTTCGCTGTCGGAGACAATAGCATCGCAAGCACCGACAGCCGCACCTTCGGCGCGCTCCAGGCCTCCCTGGTGACGGGACGGGCGTGGCTCATCTACTGGCCACCGCGCAGGATCCGATTGATCCGGCATCATCATGCCGCCAGTTACGGTTTTGTAACCCCCACGTTCTCGCCCTAGAGCCTTCTTAGAGGGGAGTACCGCATGATCCCCTTATCAAGCAGGAGGGACCAAACCATGTGCATCAGTTGCGGCTGTGGAAAGCACGAGGAACGGCACAAGCCGGGCGACATCACGCTCGGCGATCTGAAGAAGGCCGCTCAGAACCACGATCTCGAAGTCGAGCAGACGGCGGATAACATCCATGACGTCGCTCGCGAGCTCAAGCACGAAGGTAAAATCAGCTAGTCAAACGGAGGCGCCATGACCGTGGAACAGACCAAGAAGATCGTGGACGTTGTTGGCGTCTCCGATGAGAGCATCGCGAATGCCGTGACGAACGCCGTTACAAGGGCCAGCCAAACGCTACGCGGCCTCGAATGGTTCGAAGTCAACGATATCCGGGGCCGGATCGAGGGCGGCAAGCCGCTCTTCCAGGTGACCGTCAGGATAGGCTTCCAGATCGAGAATCAGAACCTTTAGGCTGGCTGTCCCTGTGCGGCCAGCCTGAGGCAACGCTTCGCCAGGATCGGGATGCGCTTCTCGAGGGTGTTGAAGTACGGGTGGTCGGTGACGCCCATCCGGTAGCGGGCGTAGCTGCCCTCCAGCGCGATGGCGAGCCGCCATGTGCTGAAGACCTGGTAGAACGTGAGCGCCTCGATCCTGGTGCCGGCGCGCTCCTCGTAAAGTTGCGCCAGTTCGTGCCGGCGATGGAACCCGGGCTCGGCGGTCAGGGAGAAGGCAGGGTCGCGCTCGTCCTCAGGGTCGCCAGGATCCGCCCACATCGCCGTCAGCCAGCCGACGTCGGTGTGGGGATCGCCGAGGGTCGATAGCTGATTTTAC
>WHTO01000162.1 GCA_009377665.1 Dehalococcoidia bacterium | reverse complement strand
GTTGAGCGCTCCTACCTCGACGCCCGGCCGCGCCGTACCGCGAGTTCGTCGAGCACTGGTCCAACAAGGCCTTCGCGGAGTACGTCGAGCGGCTTCGCGCCGGTGCCGATGAGGCGCTCGCGCGGGCGTCGGGCGCCGACCGCGCCGCCGCCGAGCGCGCCTTCCGGCGCGTGGTCGACTTGGAGCGCCGATTCTGGCAGATGACCGGTGAGAGGTAGGCCGGCGATCCGGCTACGGGGAGGAGAGAGACGTGCTGGGTAACGGCATTGCGCTGGCAACCATCGCGGCAGCCCTGGCGCTCTTCGCCTGGGTGGGCTTCCGCACCAGCCGGGGGACGGGAGATCTGGAGGAATACCTGGTCGCGCGCAACAGCCAGGGATCGGTGACCCTCGGGCTCTCCTTCCTCGCCACCGGCATGGGGGGTTGGATCCTCTTCGCCCCGCCCGAAGTCGGGGCCTTCGTCGGCCTCGTCGGCGTCCTCGGCTACGCCCTTGGCACGGCCGCGCCTATCCTCGCCTTCGCCCTGCTTGGCCGGCGGATGCGCCGCATCGTTCCCGAGGGCCACACGCTGACCGAGTTCGTAGGAGCCCGCTTCGGGCGGCTCGTCCAGTCCTACGTGATCGGGATTGCCATCCTCTACATGTTCATCTTCCTCGTCGCCGAGCTGACCGCGGTCGGCGGAATCACGGCCATCCTCTCCGGCGCTGACCGGCGCATCGCGATCATCGCGGTTGCCGCCGTCACTCTCGCCTACACAACCTACGGCGGCCTCCCCGCCAGCCTCCGCACCGACCGCTGGCAGGCCTGGCTCCTGCTCGCCCTCCTCACCATCGGCGCGGTCGCCGCCCTCGGCGGGCTCTCCGCATCGAAGTGGCCGTCACACTCATCGTCGCGATCACCGCCGCGAACCTCTTCCACGAGGGCTACTGGCAGCGCGTCTGGGCAGCGCGCGACCCGGCCACGCTCGACCGCGGCGCCGCCCTCGGCATCGCCGCGACCATTCCCGTCGTGGCGGTCGTCGGCGTGCTCGGGTTGATGGCGGCGGGCGCCGAGCTTGACCTCGGCTCCCCGCCCGTGCCGTTCTTCGCACTGGTCGCGGGCCTCCCCACCTGGGTGGCTGTCGTCGTCCTAGGGCTCGGGGTCTCGCTCGTCTCCTCCTCGGTCGACACGCTCGTCAACGGCCTCGCCGCCCTCGTGGCGTCCGAGAACAGGCGTGTCTCGCTGGCCGGCGCACGTCTGGTCACCGTGGCGCTCATAGTCCCCGCCGCCCTGATCGCCTGGCAGAACTACTCAGTGCTGCGACTCTTCCTCGTCGCCGACCTGCTCGCCGCCGCCACCATCGTCCCGGTTATGCTCGGCCTCTGGCACCGCGCCACCCCAGCGTCAGCACTGGGGGGCGCCCTGGCCGGCCTCGCCGGCGCGGTCATTCCGGGCATCATCAGCAGCAGCTCGCTCCTCGAGGGTATACGGCTCGCGACCTTCCCGGGCGCCATCCCCGCGATGCCGCCATTCGTCGGCGCCGTCCTCGCCTCAGCGGGAGTATCGGTCGTCGTGATGCTCGCCTCTCGCGCCTCCACGGATATCGAGGAGGTCGGGCGGCGGATCCTCGCGATCAGGCCATGAACGGACGGGGGGACCGCGATTCTCGAGTGCGGTGGCATCGCCTAGCTCCTGGCTGGGAGGAACCGCAGGCCGGCGGCGCCCGCGGGCGAAGCCGGTAGCATCGCCTCATAGAGCTGCAGTGCTGGCAGGAGGGGTCGGTGGCGCGCGCTTCCTCGCGGGCTCGTGGCAAACCTCCCGAGGAGGAGAAGGGGTCAGCTATGGTTCGCCCGTTGCCTGCGACTATGGAGTCATCAGCTTCGGTGCCAGCAGCGTCTCTACCTCGGGCAGGATACGCCCTTCAAGGCCGCCAGGTCCCGCGGAGATAGGGCTGCAAGACCGATATGCCCCAGACACCGGTCCAATCGATGAAGTCGAGGAGTTCATCAGGCTGGTCGTTGTAGAGCGGGCAACGCCGCCACCCGGCACGCAGTTGGGCGAAATGCCCATCGATGGCTGGATCGAGTATATGAATTTCCTACTCGAGGGCCGAACCGGGAGTCCCGATGATCCTCTGACCTTCGAAGAACCGCTCGACCTGACCCAGATAATTGACAACAGCCTCAACAGCGAGATTATGGATTTCGACCAGGAGGCTATCCGCCAGGAAGCTCGCGACTATCAGACCTCTTCTTGACCATGCCTAATTCGTGGCCCAGGACTAGCCGCGGCTAGCCCTGGGCCCGAGGCTACGCCTTTCTCTCCAAACCGGCAGTTTAGTGAAGGGGCCTCAGCAATGGTGACAGCAGCACAGACCGGCAGGATGCAGGGACAGGCCGTTCAGCCCGTGCTGCCCGCTCCCAGCTTCAACAGCGCCGGCGACCTCGTCTTCATCTCCTCCATCTTCCCCCTCGACCCATCCGGTAACGTCGTCCAGGCCGACTCCATCTCCCCCTATATCGGCCAGTCGGAGATGGGCGCCCAGGCCCGCTCCGTCATGGAAATCCTCAAGCAAGTCCTCGCCGACGCCGGCACCTCCCTCGAACGCATGCTCAAGGCCGAGGTCTACCTCAAGGACCCCGAGGACTTCTACGAGTTCAAGCTCGTCTGGAAGGAGTTCTTCCCCAACGACCCCCCGTCCGCACCACCGCCTGCGTCGGCGAGGACCACATCATCCCCGGCGTCCTCCTCAACCTCAACGGCATCGCCCTCGCCGGCGACTCCTCCTGGCGGCGCGAGGTCATCCACGTCGACGATGTCCCCGACCCCATGGAGGCCGAGTGGATCCCACAGGCGATCAAGGCCGGCCCCTTCGTCTTCCCGGCCAACGTCCCTGCCACCGACTTCAAGACCGGCGTCCCCGTCGGCAAGATGCCCGTCTACCCCTACTACGGCTCCGACGCCGAGATGCAGGCCCACTACATCCTCCAGAACATGGAGAAGGTGCTGAGGGCCGCCGGCAGCGACCTCAAGCAGGCGGTCAAGTCGCAGTTCTACGAGACCACGCTGAACAACTTTCACGACGTGGACGGGGTCTGGGGACAGTACATGCACCCGATCCCACCCCCGCGCAGCTCGATGGCCATGCGCAAGCTGCTCGTCCCCGGCGCGCTCATACTCGCGAACGTTTTCTTCCTTGTCCCGGACGAACAGCACCAGAAGGAGGAAACCCGTAAAGGGCTGCGCTGGCATCCGGTGGACGTGCGCAAAGTTCACTTCACGCCCGGAGTGCTGGTCGGCGATTGGTTCTTCACTGCTGGCCAGGTAGCCGCCCCGGGCTACGCCAAGTCTGGCCTGGATGTCAAGCACGAGGACGTCTTCGTGACGGCACCGCGCGGTCTGCCCCACCACTTTTCCGATATAGAAATCCAGACCGACTTCACTATGGTCATGCTGCGTGAACAGCTGGAGGCGAACGGCTACTCCCTGGCTGACATCGCCGACGCCAGGATTTTCCTGACGAACGCGACCCACGACTACAGTGGCTTCGAGCGGGCCTGGCGACGGATCTTCGAGGAAGTTGGCACCATGCCGAGCATGTGCCTGATTCCGTCCAACCAGGAGGACGGCCGTGGAGGGATCATGATGGACAAGATGATCATCGAAATAGACCTCGTCATGAAGCACAAAGGTTGACGTTGTTCCCGCAGTGCGCTGCACAGCGCCGCCGGGTTTGCTCGCCGCGCAGACTGAGAGGGCCCTCCTTAGACCTCCTACTGAATTGCAGGAAGCATTTTCACCTTGACTCGGCGGCGCCGCGACAGCAGTGGGCCAGAGGGATCCAGACGGGAAACATCGCTTCAGCCCGGCTCTGCGCCGTAATCCATGTCGGCACTGGTGACGGTCGCTGCCCGTGGGGAGTGCGGTGGATACCCTGTGCGGCAGAGTAGGCCCAGTATGGACCCGCCCGAACATCAGGTGGAGTACGGGGGCATCCTGTTTGAGTCTTTGCCTGAAGCTCGGTGGGCGGCATTTTTCCGAGAAGCGGCAATTCCATGCTTATACCGCAGCCGCGAGTATGCGCTGCCCAGTGGCGGTATATACATTCCGGCGTTCTACCTTCCGGATCAGGATCTGTACTGGGAGGTCGCGAAGGAGGAGCCGAGCCGTTCTCTGTTGGTGAGGCTAGAGGATTTTGTGGACTTGACGAGTACAAGATTGGTCCTAGCCACGGGGCCAGTAGGAATGTCGCACGGCGGTGAGGCCTGCTGCCAAGGGCCGCCAGGAGATTATCAACGGCAACTCGACCATCGTGGTTGGGACCTCTGGTACAGTTGGTGCGAATGCCTGCTCTGCGGACGGCTTGATGTCCAACACGCCGGGGCGTCGGACCTCAACTGCTCCTGCACGGAGGGCGACGGTGCCACGAACGGCGGCCCTCATACACCGCGTCTACACGCCGCCTACCAAACCGCACAGCGCGTCTTACCCGGACGGAAGAGACTGCCTTTCAGGTCGAGGCATGCACCGGGACAGGATTGGCGCAGCAGAAGCGGCGCGGGGCTGTAATTCCGATCAATCTTCGCATTTCGTATGGGCTTAAGGTTGTAACGGATGTTGGCCTACAGTCGGCGCTCCACCTTTCTTGGACTGAGACGGGAAAGCGACGACGGTAGGAAGAGTTGTGGGGAAGATTCCTAATCCATTGATAAAACGGAAACCGTCAGGGCACGATGGGCTTGCCGACGAAGAAGGCGGCTCCGCGCGGCACCTAGTAAGGGGTGCAAGGCAGCTCCCTGTCGCAATCGCCCGGGCAAGGGAACGCATGTCTGGGACGTGACCGGAAAGCGTTACTTGGATTTTCTCGCCGAGACGGTGTGCTTTCGCTCGGTCATTAGAGCCCCGTTCCGGAGCTGCTGGACGGGCTGGCTGTGAGTTTCGCGGTCGAACGTTTGAGCCCGTCCGAGAGAGACCGCGCCATCAGGCAGATGAGGAAGACTAATCACCAGCTACTAGAGGCGCTGGAGCGAATGGACCCGGACAGAGCCTGTCGCCTTAACATGTCGTTCCACGAGGGACTGTATGCAGCCGCGGATTCTCGCGTAATTCTCACCATGACTCAATCTTCTTGGAACTTCTTCCCGGTAGCCTTCGCCGTTTTCTATCAGATGTCTGCTAGGTTCGAGGAGCTACGGAGAAAGGTGTACGAGGAGCATGAGGCCATCCTCGACGCCATGGAAACTGGGGATGCCAGCGCTGCTGTTCTTGCCGCTCAACGCCACGTCCGACTTTCCGGAGAGCGTGTGTTTCCGAACGGCACCGCTCAGCTGTATCCGTCACCCGGCCTCCTTTGAACTCTGCTTAAATCACCCATCGGTTGAGCAGCTTCGCCTTCCACTTGGGTCCGTCATGAAGCGTCGACCTCGGACTCACAGGTCCGGCGTAGATAAGGTGCGCCTCCCCCTAGGTGTACTGAGCACAGAGGTTGGTGACAGCCCGGGTGAATGAAAGGGGCCTCCGACGGAACGTGTGATTGTACGAATCACCGTCCGAGGAGGCCCCATGCACCGTAACGCGAA
>WHTO01000161.1 GCA_009377665.1 Dehalococcoidia bacterium | reverse complement strand
CCCCATCAGATCCTTGCGCGGCACGCGCACGTTGTCGAAGAAGACCTGGTTGAACGAGTGGGTGTCGGCCATGTTGTCGAGCGGTTGGATGCTCACGCCGGGGCTCGTCATGTCCAGCAGGAAGTAGCTGATCCCCTTGTGTTTCGGCGAGTCGGGGTCGGTGCGTGCGAGCAGCATCATGCGCTGCGAGGCGTGGGCGCCCGAGGTCCAGATCTTCTGCCCGTTGATCACGTAGTCGTCGCCGTCGCGGACGGCACGCGTCTGCAACGAGGCAAGGTCGGAGCCCGATTCGGGCTCGCTGAAGCCCTGGCACCAGTAGACCTCGCCCGAGAGGATGCCCGGCAGGTGCTCTTGCTTCTGCTCCTCGCCGGCGTGGACGATCATCGTCGGCCCCGCCAGCCCGATGGCCAGGAAGTTTGGCTTCGGCGCCCGCGCCAGGGCCATCTCCTCGTTGAAGATGAACTGTTCCATGATCGAAAGGCCGGCGCCGCCGTACTCCGTCGGCCAGGCCGGCGCGACCCATCCGCGCGTGGCCAGCTTCTTCAACCAGATCTTGTAGCGGGCATCCTCGCCGATGCCGATCCCGAGGATCGTCTCGTCCTCGGCGAGCAGATCGGGGTCAAGCTCCTCTTCGAGGAAGGCACGCACCTCCTGGCGGAAGGCTTCTTGCCGGGGGGTGAACGAGAAATCCATCGCTCATTGAGGGTATGCCGCCACGATCGGCGCCGCCAGAGGCGAACCCGCCTACTGCGTGTCCGACCAGCCGCCCTGCGGCTCGCCCGTGCGCGCGGCGGGGCTGGCGTCGCCCGGGTCGTTCACCTCGTGCATGCTCTCGTCCTCGTCGCCCACGACATCGCTGCGCGAGCCGGGCTCTTCGTCCGGCATCCGGGCCGCCGGGCCCCTGGGCTCGATGCCCTCTTCTTCGGCCCTGCGCAGGGCGTCAAGCGCGTCGTTCTCCATCCGGGATGAGGTTTCTCTATTCACTTCTTCTCCCTTTCGTCGCTGCTTCGGGCCGAGTCGGCGCCGACGATGCTGTCAGTTGTAGCCCTTCGCCGACCGGGGAGGGAGAGGCTCCAGCCACTCTTGATCTTACGAGCACGCTCGATCGCCCGAGCCGGGCGTCGCGCACCATGCGACCGCGCGTCAGTTCTCAGTAGGCCAGGGCCAGGGGAGATAGGGCTTGGGGTCCGTCGGCTGGCCGCCGACCCGCACCTCGAAGTGCAGGTGCTCGCCAAACGACGCGCCCGTGTTGCCCGAGACGCCGACCACCTGGCCGCGGTAAACCTGCTGGCCCCGGCTGACCAAAACCTGGCTCAGGTGGGCGTAGTAGGTGCTGAAACCGAAGCCGTGATCGATGACGACGAGCTGACCGTAGCCGCCGTTCCAGTCGGCGAGCACGATCGTGCCCGACTGGGCGGCGTAGACGTTGCTCGCGCGGGCGCAGAAAGAGGGCATGTCGACCCCGGCATGCAACCGACCTCTCGCGTAGCCAAAGTCCTGGATGGCAGACGGCGCGGCGCAGGGCCAGTAGGGCAGGATGAACCCCGAGTCCGAGATCGCCTGCGGCACGCCGGCGAGGAAGCCGCTGTCGGGGACGACGAGCGGCCCGCCGTCACCGGGCTGGCCCGGCGTCGCGAAGTCGGGGGCCGGCACGGTCTCCACCGGCTCGGGGAACTGTCCGCCGACGACCAGGATCACCTGCCCGTCGTGCAGGTCGCCCGGCGAGCGCAGGTCGTTGCCCTGGAAGTTGACGATGTCGTTGGACTCGGCGCGGAAGACCTCGCTGATCGTGTCGAGCGTCTCGCCCAGCTGCACGGTGTGGATGATGCCGTCGCGGGTGGGGACCGTCAGCCGCTCGCCGATCTGCAGCCCGGCGGGGTCGACGATGTCGTTGTTGTTGTCGAGGATCGTCTCCTGCGAGACGCCGTAACGCTCGGCCAGCTGCGATACCGTATCGCCCTCCTCGACCGTGTAGTTGATGAAGAGAGGCTGCAGGTCCTCCACCACCAGGGGCGCCGGGCCGCCCTGGGCACGCGGCTCGACATCGCTGGTCGCCACGCTCTCCACGGGCTCGCGGTCCTCGATCTCGGGCGTGCTGGGCAGCAGCGGCGAGCGCGCGTAGGAGGCCCCGGTGGCCGAGGAGGCGGATGCGAAGGGATCGACGACGGCGACGCCCGTATCGGGCAGCGCCGCGGACTCGAGGGGGGCTGGCTGAACCACCAAGGGCAGGTCGCTGTTCGCGGCGCTCAGATAGGCAACCGCGCCGAAGATCAGAAGCAGCGCGTGGCAGCCGTAGCGCCGCAAGAAAGCCGGCGCGCGGTGATGGCTGGTGGTTTCCGGCACCTCTCCCGAAGGCTCGGGAGGGCGGAGTGTGCCTGGAATGTCGCCACTCCTTTTCTTTGCCCTGTGCAAACTAGATTCTCGGCCAGGCCGGGACAGCGGCCAGTATAGCCCACGTTCAGCGGCGGCAGGAACCCCGTGGAAAACCGCGCAATGTCGCTAACGCCCCAAAAACGTCACCGGTTCGCGTCATCCCCCGCCGGCCAGCCGCGCGGCGGCGGGGAAGAGGTTAACCCGCTCAGGCGCTCGCCGGCTCCTTGAGCGGGATGCCGGCCGCGCGGGCGAGGTGGGCGGCCTTGCTGGTGTTCTCCCAGGGCAGGTCGAGGTCGGGACGGCCGAAGTGTCCATAGGCGGCCGTCTGCAGATAGATCGGGCGGCGCAGGCCCAGCTCGCGGATCACGGCCCCCGGCCGCAGGTCGAAGACCTCGCTCACGGCATCGGTGATCTTGTGCGGCTCGATGGCGTGGGTGCCCCAGGCCTCGACCGAGATCGAAATGGGCTCGGCGACGCCGATGGCGTAGGAGAGCTCGACCTCGGCGCGCTCGGCCAGGCCCGAGGCGACGATGTTCTTGGCCACCCAGCGGGCGGCGTAGGAACCGGTGCGGTCGACCTTCGTCGGGTCCTTGCCAGAGTACGAGCCGCCGCCGTGCTTGGCGGCGCTGCCGTAGGTGTCGACGATGTTCTTGCGCCCGGTCAGGCCAGAATCCCCCGCCGGTCCCCCGAGCACGAAGCGGCCGGATGGGTTGACGAAGATGCGCGTGTTGTCCTCGCCCTTGTAGAGGCCCGTGGGCTCGAGGATCGGCCGGATGACCTCGCGGATCACGTCCTGGCGGATCTGCTCCTGGCTGACCTCGGGGTCGTGCTGGCTGGAGATCACGACGGCGTCGATGCGCCCGGCGCGGCCGTGGTTGTATTCGATCGTGACCTGCGACTTGCCGTCCGGGCCCAGGTAGGCGAGCGTGCCGTCCTTGCGCACGGCGGTCAACCGGCGCACCAGGCGGTGGGCCAGCGAGATCGGCAGCGGCATCAGCTCCGCCGTCTCGTTGCAGGCGAAACCGATCATGTGACCCTGGTCGCCCGCCCCGACGTCCAGGTCGGGAGCCAGCTCCTCGTCGCCGACGCGGCGCTCCCAGGCGTGGTCGACGCCGCTCTTGATGTCGCTGCTCTGCTCCTTGACGGAGACGATCACGCCCACGCTCTCGTGGTCGAACCCGTAGTGGGGCTTGGTGTACCCGATGTCTCTGATCGTGCGCCGGGCGAGGGCCTGGAAGTCGACGTAGGCGTGGGTCGTGATCTCGCCGAAGACGAAGAGCAGACCCGTGGTCGCTGCCGCCTCGCAGGCCACCCTGGCCATCGGGTCCTGCTCGATGATGGCGTCGAGGATGGCGTCGGCGATCTGGTCGCAGAGCTTGTCGGGATGGCCCTCGGTCACTGACTCGGACGTGTGCAGGTGACGCGGCGATATGGCGAAAGTGGTTGACATGTTTCCTCCGTCAGCTCAACCGCAACCGGTTGGCGCCGGCCGGCCCTGACCCTTGCTCGCGAACTTGATGGCTGCGGATCTGGCGCATGGCGATAGGGCGCTGCCCTCTCTATGTGCCGCTTTCCCAGGACGAGAGGTACCTGACCTGCTCGTCGGAGAGCGTATCGATGCTCATTCCCATGGACCGCAGCTTGAGGCGGGCGACCTCCTGGTCGATGTCCTCGGGGACGCTGCTGACGCCCGGGGGCAGGTCGCCTCTGTGCTGCACCATGTACTCGGTGCTCAGCGCCTGGTTGGCGAAGCTCATGTCCATCACGGCCGCGGGGTGACCCTCGGCCGCGGCCAGGTTGATCAGGCGGCCCTCAGCCAGCAGGAAGACGCGCCGGCCGTCCATCAGCAGGTACTCCTCGACGTTCTCGCGCACGCGGCGGTGCGATTCGCTCATCGACTCCAGCGCGGTGATGTTGATCTCGTCGTTGAAGTGGCCCGAGTTGGCCACGATCGCGCCGTCGTGCATGGCCTCGAGGTGATGGCGGTCCAGGACGTTGATGTCGCCGGTCAGGGTAACGAAGATGTCGCCGATCTGCGCCGCCTCGGCCATCGGCATGACGCGGAAGCCGTCCATCACTGCCTCAATAGCCCGCACCGGCTGGACCTCGGTGACGATCACCTGGGCGCCCATGCCACGCACCCGGCTGGCGAAGCCCTTGCCGCACCAGCCGTAGCCGGCGATGACCACGTTCTTGCCGGCCCAGAGGACGTTGGTGGCGCGCGTGATGCCGTCGAGCGTGCTCTGGCCCGTGCCGTAACGGTTGTCGAAGAGGTGCTTGGTGTCGGCCTCGTTGACCGCGATGATCGGGTACTTAAGGGCGCCGTCGGCGGCCATCGCCCGCAGGCGGATGACGCCTGTCGTGGTCTCCTCCATGCCGCCGATGATCCCGGGGATGAGGTCGGTGCGGTCGCGATGCACGCGCGCCACCAGGTCGGCGCCGTCGTCCATCGTGATCTGCGGCGACTGCGCCAGGCAGGCGTCGATGTGGCGATAGTAGGTGTCGTTGTCCTCGCCGCGGATGGCGTAGACCTTCAGATCGAAGAAATGCACCAGCGCGGCGGCCACATCGTCCTGCGTGGAAAGCGGGTTGCTTGCGCAGAGCGCCAGGTCGGCCCCGCCGTCCTTGAGCGCCAGCATCAGGTTGGCAGTCTCGGTCGTGACGTGGAGGCAGGCCGACAGGCGCCTGCCCTTGAGCGGCTGCTCCTTCTTGAAGCGCTCGCGGATCAGGCGGAGGACGGGCATCTCGCGCGCGGCCCACTCGATGCGGTTGAGGCCTTCGCGGGCGAGGCCCGGATTGGCGATGTCGAAGGGGGCTGTTTCTTGAACGGTCACTGTTCCCTGTTCCTTCCTTCTCGGTCGAGGGAGATGGAGCGGAGCGGACCGGCCCGGACGCTGTGCCGCGGCCCGTGCTCCTAGCGCCTTCCCCGGAAGCTGACTTTAACCCCGTCATCGGCGGAGCGCCCACGCCAGCGCGCGAGGCCGCGGCGCAGGAGGGCGCCGAGGCCAAGGAGGTCGCGGCGGACGGCGGCGGCCTCGATCAGGCGGCCTTGCTCACCATAACCGAGGCGCCGATAAGCGGCCACAGCCGGGGCGTTACCCGGGTCCACCGTGAGGACAACGTCGCCGCAGGTGCGCAGCAGCTCGGCCGTGACGGCGCCGCGCATGACGGACGAAGCCTTCATCGCCGCCGACGGCGCCCGCCTGCCCCT
>WHTO01000160.1 GCA_009377665.1 Dehalococcoidia bacterium | reverse complement strand
GCCGCCCTCGACCGCTGGCTGCACATCTACAATCATCACCGTCGACACACAGCCATCGGAGGCTTCCCTCCCATCAGCCGTGTCACCAACCTCCCGGGAAAGTACACCTAGTCACGTTCATGCACCTTCGAGTGGTCAAGCAACGTCGACTCTCAGATGCGGACGCAATCTGGCAGAACCTGTGGAATCGAACTGGCACCGAGATCAAGCATTCTCTGATCGAGGATGCAGCGGAAGCTTTCGCTCACAATCGGGCGCTATTGAAGCAGAAGGCGAGATGGGCAAACATCGCCCTCATCGCTACGGGGGTCGAAGTGACCTTTGCGGGAGGCGCGCTTATCTGGTTTCGCGTGGCGTAGAGCCGCCCTTCTCGACGTAGCCTGGCGGCAACTGAACGGGGGCCTTGGGGGGTGGCTGCGGTTTTCTTTCGCCCATCTCAGTCATATCTTAGAGGACAGGCCGCGGCTGGTAGGTTTAATCCGCCACCGCGGGCTGTGTGATGAAATACTGCAAATGAGTCGCTGTGAAGTTTGAGTTTTTCCACCTGATGCCATACCCGGGGCTCCCCGACGACTTCCGGGAGAAGCACGAGTCAGTCTGGGTCACCCTCGACAGCCGTCTCTTCGACCCGGCGGTCGGCGGCAGCGCTTACCACGACTACCTCGACGAGCTGGAGTACGCGGCCTCGATGGGCTTCGACGGCGTCTGCGTCAACGAGCATCACGCCAACGGCTACGGCTTGATGCCTTCGCCCAACCTGATGGCCGCCACCCTGGCCCGCAACACGAAGGACGCCGCGATCGTCGTCATGGGCAACAGCCTCGCCCTCTACAACCCGCCGATCCGCGTGGCCGAGGAGTTCGGCATGCTCGACGTGCTCTCCGGAGGCCGGCTGGTCGCCGGGTTCCCGGTGGGCACGGCGATGGACACGACCTACGCCTACGGGCAGGTGCCAATCACACTGCGCGACAAGTACATGGAGGCGCACGACCTCGTGGTCCGGGCCTGGACCGAGCCCGACGTCTTTAGCTTCAACGGCAAGTTCACGCAGGTCCGCTACGTCAATGCCCTGCCGCGGCCGCTGCAGAAGCCCCACCCGCCGATCTGGATCCCCGGCGGGACAAGCGTCGAGACCTGGGAATGGTGCGCGCGCACCGACTACCTCTACGCCTACCTGAGCTATTTCGGATACAAGCAGGGGATGCGGACGATGCAGGGCTTCTGGGAAGAGGTTGAGCGCCAGGGCCGTGAGCCCAACCCCTACCAGGCCGGCTTTCTCCAGTTCGTCGCCATCGCGGATACAGACGCGCAGGCCGAGAAGGACTATGCCGAGGCCGCCGACTACTTCTACAACCGCTGCCTCCACATCGCGCCGCGCTTCGTCGACCCGCCGGGCTACAGGACGCTGCGCACGGTCGAGACTGGACTCAAGTCGCAGGTCAAGGCGGCCGCCACGAAGAAGAAGAGCGAGCCCCTCGGTTGGAAGGACTTCGTCGAGCGCGGCTACATCATCGCCGGCAGCCCGCAGAGCGTCCGTCAGCAGCTTGAGGAGGTAATCAAGAAGCTGCGGGTGGGGCACATGATGCTGCTCCTGCACTTCGGCAACCTCTCCAAAGAGACGACCATGAACAACACGCGGCTCTTCGCCACCGAGGTCATGCCCCACCTCAAAGACATCTGGAGCGAGTACGAAGACCGCTGGTGGCTGCGGCCGACCACGGCCAACGGCGCCTAGATGGAAGAGAAGCGTGTCACCATCCGCGACGGGCTGTTCGATATCCAGTACTTCGTCGCCGGCGAGGGCTATCCCCTGGTTTTCCTGCACGGGTCCGGCGGCTTACATCGCGGTCCCTTCATCGACACCCTCGCCCAGGACTATCGCGTCTACGCGCCGCTTCATCCAGGCTTCGGAGGCTCGACTGGCCTGGAGAACATCGAGGACATCGTCGACCTCGCCCTCTTCTACGGCGACTTCTTCGACGCTGTCGGCGTCGAGAGGGCGCACCTGGTCGGGCATTCGCTGGGTGGCATGCTGGCGGCCGAGATCGCCGTCGCGCAGGCCGGCTACGTCGACCATTTGGTCCTCGCCAACCCGATCGGGTTCTGGCGTGACGACGCTCCCGTACTCGACTACATCTCGGCCAGGCCGCGCGACCTCCTGAAGGCAATCTTCCACGACCCGCAGGGCGAGGTAGCCACCGCCATGTTCACGCCACCCGAAGATCCCGAAGCGCTGGCCGCCGCCATTTTCGACCGGGCGAAGTCCTACTCGGCCGCGGGCAAATTCGCCTGGCCCATCCCGGACAGGGGTCTGAAACGGCGCATCCACCGGATCAAGGCGCCGACGCTGATCGTCTGGGGCGAGTCAGACGGGCTTGTGCCACCTGTCTACGCGGAGGACTTCCGGGCCGGCATCGCCAATTCGAGCGTCGTCGTCCTGAAGGAAACCGGCCACCTGCCGATGTACGAAGACCCGCCGGCATTCATCGCGGCGGTTAAGGGCTTCCTGCCCGCCCCCTGACCGGCGTGGGCTAGTTCTTTCCGCGTCCCCCGCGACGGCGCCGCCCTCTGCGCCGGCGTGTGTGCGCGCCGGGGTCCGCAGCACCGCTCTCCCGCTCCGGCGCCTGCGCCTCAAGCTCAGCGTGCGGCTCGCCCTCTATCGCCGCCTCGGCCAGTCCCTGCTCGACGGCCTCCTCGCTCGACGGCTCTTCGTCGCCGCCTCCCACGACTTCCGCGTCGGCAGGCGGCTCAAGGTCCGGCTCCGCGGATACCTGCGACGGAGCCTCGGGAGCCTCGCCATAGGCGGCATCCTGCTCGGGCGTGTCGACCACGGCGAGGAGGTTGGACGAGGCGCTCAGGCGCTCAGCAATCTCGACGTAGCGTGGCATCTTCGGTGGCTCGTCGGCGGGCCGCACGACCGTGCCATAGCCCACCTCGGACGCCGGGAGGACGATGGTGCTGAGGTCATCAAGCTGAAAGGTCAGCTTCTCCTTGAGCGTGTCTATCGCGACGACCTTGGCGTCACCGAAGGGAGTGGTAACGCGCTGGCCGACGCGGGGCAGCGAACCCCGGATGTGCTTGTAAACGTCGTGCTCGTAGATCAGGCAGCAGAGCAGCCTCCCGCAGACGCCCGAGATCTTGCCCGGGTTCAGGGGCAGGCCCTGCTCCTTGGCCATCTTGATCGAGATCGTCGGGAAGCTGGTGAGCCAGGACGAGCAGCAGAGACGCTCGCCGCAGCGTCCATAGCCATCGGCGAGCTTAGCTCGGTCCCGCGGGCCGACCTGTCTCATCTCGACACGCGTGTCGAGCGTCCTCGATAAGTCGCGGATCAGATCACGAAAGTCGATCCGTTCCTCGGACTCGAAATAGAGAGTCAGGCGCGAGCCGTCGAGGTTGTATTCCGACGAGATGATGCGCATCGGCAGGCCGGATTGACCCACGGCCTCGCGTGCCGTGACGGTGGTGTCGCGTTCGCGCGTGCGCCACTCGGTCTGCTGCTTAAGGTCGTCATCCGTCGCCAGGCGGACGATCTGCTTGATCTCTTCGTCAAGTTCGTTGGCGATGACCTGGCCGGGGGCGATGACGACTGTTCCCAGCTCGGCCCCCCGGGCCGTTTCGACGATTACGTACTCACCGACATCGAGGTCGTATTCGCCTGGTTCGAAGTAATAGATTCTGCCCGCTTCCTTGAAGCGTACGCCTACGAGGTTGTCCACAATTTGGCGGCGACGGTGCGGCTCAGACTCGCCTGCCACGAGGAGCCAGCTCCGTCCCCTCTCCTTTCAGGGCCGGCAGCGCCAGCATCAGGCTTTCAAGCGCGAGGCGCCGGTCTGCGTTCACCTCGAGCGCTTCTCTCGCCGAGATTATAGCGTCGAGGGCCGCGGCGGCGGCGGGCGGCCCCAGCCCGGCGATCCGCCGCGGCAGGTCACCCGACAGGTCCACCGTCACCGATGGGTCCGGCCTGCCGGCCAGCTCGTTGAGGATGTCCCGCCACGCCAAAGCCCCAACGTCAAGCTGGGAGTAGACATCGGCGTACGCGTCTGAGAAGCGGTCGGCCTGCTGACGCGCCCACTGCAGGCGCTCGGGCAGGCTCGCTTCAAGGAGGGAGACCATGGCCGCTGCCTGTGCGCTGCGGGCCTCGGCGATGGCGAGGTCGTCCGCCGCCTCGAGCGCCCAGGTCAGCCGGCCCGCCGCCAGGCGAGACAGGCGCTCGGCCGCCTCCTGGCTCAGCCCCCTGGCCTAGCGCAACGCGGTGGCGATCGCCTGGCTCGACAGCGGCTGCAAGTGGACGACCCGGCAGCGCGAAGCGATCGTCTCCATGACCTTCTCCGGTCGCGCCGAAAGGAGGACGAAGACGACCGTCGCCGGCGGCTCCTCCAGTACTTTGAGCAGGCTGTTCGCCGCCCAGCGGTTGAGGGCGTCGACCCGCTCGAGGAGGAATACCTTGTAGCGGGCCTCGAACGGCGAAACCGCAGCCGTCGCAGGAATGCCCTCCGTATCCTCCTCGCGATAGCCCATCCTTCCCTTCGGCTGGTACTCTGCGAGGTCCGGATGATTGCCCGAGATCGTGCGCCGGCAGGACGTGCAGTCGCCACAGGGCGGCCCGCCCGGAACGTCGCGGTCGCTGCAGAGGAGCGCCCGCGCGAACTCACGCGCGAGCAGCGCCTTCCCCGATCCTTCGGGGCCGACAAGGAGATAGGCGTGGGCAGGGTTCTCGAGAGAGTCCCGCAGGAGAGCCAGGGCCCTGTCCTGGCCGAGCGCTGTCCACGGCATCAGGTTGGCTGCGCTCCCGCCGCAACCCTCTGACTCATCGCATCAACCGCCGACCTCGGCGGCCAGCAGGTCCGCGACCGTCTCGCGGCGACGGACGAGCCTCCGCTCCCCTCCCGACGCGAACACGACGGCCGGCCGCGTAGCCGCGTTGTAGTTCGAGGACATCGGCAGGCAGTAGGCGCCCGAGGCCGGGATGGCGATCAGGTCGCCTCCGCGGGGCTCCGTGATGACCAGGTCCTTGATCAGGATGTCGCCCGACTCGCAGTACTTCCCCGAGACGGTCACGGTCGCCGTTTCGCCAGGAGGCCGGTTGGCGAGCGTGGCCTCGTACCGTGCGCCATATAGCGTCGGGCGGATGTTATCCGTCATTCCGCCATCGACCGAGATATAGCGGCGCACACCGGGGATGTCCTTGGTCGCCCCAACTTTGTAGATCGCGACGCCGGCGCGGCCGACAATCGCGCGGCCCGGCTCAATGCTGAGCCGCGGCAGCGGCATCAGCGAAGTGTCCCAGGACTCGCGCAGCGCGCGCGTTATGGCCTCCGCATAGTCGGCAACGGGGGGCGCCGGTTGCACGTCCACGTACTGGATCGGGAAGCCTCCGCCGGGGCTGAGGTGGCGCGTGACGAAGCCGTGTTTGCGCTGCATCTCGGCGGCGAACTCGCTGACGATCTGGACGGCCTCAACGTAGGGTTCGGTCTCGAAGATCGGCGAGCCCAGGTGGAAGTGGAGGCCCGCGAGGTCTATCCCGGGCGCGCGCAGCGCCCTGACGATGGCCTCCTCGGCCTGGCCCGTCCCCAGCGGGAAGCCGAACTTCGTATCCAGCG
>WHTO01000159.1 GCA_009377665.1 Dehalococcoidia bacterium | reverse complement strand
GCGCGAAGGCTCTGGGCGCTGCGGGAGAAGTCAACGGAAGGAAGTTCTGGTAACCATGGCTATGAAGCAGCAGCAAGGCTTGGGTAACACTTAATTATGAGGCGCTACGTCGACAGGGCGGGCCTCAGGACAAACCCGAGAGGACGAGCGTGATCGACCCCACGATGACGCAATAGGCCGCGAAGGGCAGCAGGCTGTAGCGCTGCACGAACGACAGCAGGAACTTCACGCAGAAGAATCCGGACACGGCCGCCGTCACAGCGCCGACCACATAGGTCAGCCTGGGCCAGCCCCACTCCAGGTCGAGGAGAGCGCCCACGCCCTCGTAGGCCACCGCACCCGTCACGATCGGGATCATCATCAGGAAAGAGAAACGGACGGCGTCCTGCCGGCTCAGCCCAATCATGCGCCCGCCGGCGAAGGCTGCTCCCGAACGCGACAGCCCCGGAAGGATCGCCGTCGCCTGCAACGAGCCCACGAACAGCGCGTGAGCGTAGCTTCGCGAGTGAATGGACTTCGGCTGAGCAGCCGGCACGTTCTCGGCCAGCAGCAGGAGACCGCCCGTAGCCAGCAGGAAAAGCCCTGCGTACTCGGGATGACGCATGGGGCCAGAGACGAGATGCTCGAAGAGCACACCCGCGATCACGCCCGGCACCGTCGCTACAACCAGCATCAGGCCGAGCCGACGGTCCGGCGAGTCGCCGATCGACCGCTCGCGCAGAACCTCCAGCCCAGCATGAAACAGCCGCACCAGGTCCGCCCGAAAGACCACGACGACGGCGAGCAACGTCCCCAGATGAAGGACGACGTCGAAGCCCAGGCCGTCATCGGAAAGGCCGAAGGCCGAGCGGAAGATGATCAGATGTCCGTCGCTGCTGATCGGTAGGAACTCGGTCAGTCCCTGGATAATGCCAAGTACTATCGCCCTGGCGAGTTCCGCGACATCCACTGTTGTCTAAGGTAAGCGTCGGACGGCGAACGGAGAACGTGAGCCATTAAGGGAGGGTTATTTCTAGTCCGCCCACTGGCCGTGCTGGCTAACGGCGACTGGAGGACCGTACGCCGCGCCCTGATCGCGCGCCTCTTCAGGCTGAAGCGCGAGGTTACGGGCCAGGACTAAGATTCAGAAGCTTCCTCAAACGAAGGCTCCAGCCACTCCCGGGCCAACACCTCGTCCTCGGCTCGCACCAGTACCCGCGTCGGCAACGGTGAAAGGAAGCCGCCCAGGAAGGAGAGCGAGTCGGCGGGCTTGAGCCTCGCCGGAATGCCCTCATGGCTGAGCAGCTCGACCGCCATCTCGGCCTCGATCTGAGTCGGTGCCGACAGTACCTCGATCCAATCCCTGCTCTCAGCCACCCCCGGACCTCCTGGTAGTCATCAATGCCGACGATATCAGCATCCTGGTCGTCCTGTTCGAATTGCGATTCCCGAGGTGGTCAACGAGCCGCGTGCGCGAGCCGAATGCGCCTTATCCACCAGAGCAGCTCGGCGGGTAGCGGACTGTCCGGCCCGGCACGCCTTACCCGCACGTGCCCCGGAGCAGAGGAGTGCGATCACGATCAATCAGCTCGCCGTGGCCGACCATGACTTTGCCCACCGCCTGCTGCCTGCTGCACTGCGCCAGGTCACCAGTCAGTTCATTCTTCACCGGCGGGCGACGGAGCAGATTAATTCGTACCTGCGGAAGTGGTTCCGGTGTACCCTATGCGCGGGGATGGCCAGTCGTTGGACCGCCGATACAACAGCCGCATTCGACCCATGAAACGGTGCCTTCCCGCCCTCGCGCTGGCCGCCACGATCGGGGTGCTGCTCATCGCCTGCGAGAACGGCTCCGACAGCGAGGGCTTCTCGTTGGCGCCCGCGACCAGCACGCCCGAAACAGAGCCCACGCCCACGCCGACAGCAACGCCGACCACGGTCACGACCGGCCCCACGGGGACCGAGACCACCACGCCATCGGCCACCGCTGAGGAAACACCCGTTGCCTCGGCCACCCCGTCAGAGGGGACCGGAGCTGTGCCGGGCCTGGTCGTCGATGAGGGCCTCGCTGCCGAGCTTTCAGCCTTCCTGGCTGATGACCCCGACGTCGCGGTGGTCGTGCGCAGGTTGGATGACGCGACTGGCGCGGCCATCACTCCCGACCGGTCTTTCTACACGGCCAGCCTGTTCAAGGTCTTCGTCATGTACGAGGTCTACCGTCAGCGCGACACCGGCGCCCTGCGCCTCGAGGAGGAGTTGACGGTCACCCAGGAGTGGGCGGACCTGGCGCTCGGCACGTCGCCATACGCGACCCCGGGTCAGCAGGTAACGGTCAGCGCGGCGCTGGAAGCGATGATCACCCTGTCCGACAACGTCACTGCCAACATGCTAGCCGACCGCGTCGGCTGGGACAGCATCCGCAGCTCCGTGGTCAGCATCGGGCTGCACTCGACCGTGCTTGGCGGCGGTGAGTTGAGCACCACGCCCGCTGACATGTCGCGCTTCTTCCAGGCCCTGACCTGCGACAACTGCCCCGGCCTCGCCCCGGAGACCAACGCCGAGATCCTGGACCTCCTGGCGCGCCAGCAGATCCGCGATCGCCTGCCGCGCGACCTGCCCGAGGGGACGCGCGTGGCCCATAAGACGGGCAGCTGGAATGACGTGACGCACGACGCCGGTATCGTCTTTTCCCCGGCGGGCTCCTACATCATCGTCGTCATGGTCGCGCGCGGCAGCGGGCACGGGGAGATCGCCGAGATCTCTCGGCTCGTCTACGACTACTACAACCCATAGCGATCAGCGCAGCCTGCAAGCCGGCTCCTCTAGACTGGGCGGGCCATGCGCATCGCCGCCTTCGGGGCGGGCCTCGCCCTGTTGCTGGCCGGTTGTTCGTCGGGGGACGGCGGCAGCCTCTTCCTCGATCAGCAGCCCGAGGCCACCGTCGCGACCGCACCCGTGGTCGAGGCCACGCCGGCCGTCAGCGAAACACCCGCTCCGTCGCCGCCCGAGCTCCACGTCAACAGCGCGCTGGCGGCCCCGGGCAGCAGCCTCGTCGTCACCGTCCGTAACACGGACCTGGGCGGCATGGTTCACTTCAACGAACGCCAGTATCCGCTGGCGCACGGCGACGGTCTGGCCTGGGCTGTCGTCGGGTTGGGACCCGACCTCCCTCTGGGCGGCCACTCCCTGCAGGTCGACCTCGAGGACGGCAACTCTTTCAGCTCAACCATCGAGGCCGGCGACGCCGGCTACCTGGTCGAGAACATCACGCTGTCAGGCGAGACCAGCAGCCTCCTCACGCCCGACAACGCCGCGCTGGAGGCGCAGAAGGTCAGCGAGGCCTACGCCGTCTACACCCCCGAGCGGCTCTGGGCGGGGCCGTTCATGCTGCCCATCGATACCTACATCACGGCCGGTTATGGCGAGGCCCGCAGCTATAACGGCGGGCCGATCAGCAGCCACCACAAGGGCATCGACTTCGGCGCCCTCGAAGGTACGGACGTCGCCGCGGCCAACAGCGGGCGCGTGATCATGGCCTATCCGCTGCCGCTCTCTGGCAACTCGGTGATCATCGACCACGGCCTTGGCGTGATGACGCTCTATGCCCATCTCGTACGCATCGACGTCGAAGAAGGACAACTCGTCCACAAAGGCGATATCGTCGGCGGCGTAGGCACCACCGGCATCTCCACCGGCAATCACCTGCACTGGGGCCTGCTCGTGCACGGTGTACCCGTCAATCCGCACCAGTGGATCTGGACCGAAGTCGGCCCGGCTAGCCCGCCCGGTTTCGAACCAGCGCGACCAGGGCGATAGCCGCCGTCTCCGCCCGCAGGACGAAGGGCCCGAGGCCAACAGTCGTCGCTCCGGCTTCGCGGGCAAGCGCGATCTCATCCTCGGTGTATCCGCCTTCCGGGCCGCTAAACAGGGAGACGCGACCAGCCGCACCACCCGGCCAGCCTTGCCCGGCGCGTTCGGCCTCCCAGGCCACGATCAGCTCTCCCGCCGCGTGCCGTATCCCGTCGGCGAAAGCGACGGGCTCGTGGATCGCCGGCACGATCCGCCGCTCGCTCTGCTCCGCCGCTTCGACAGCGATCCGACGCCAGCGCTCCAGGCGGCCGCCGCCCTCGTCGACTATCGACCTCGCGCAGCGCACGGGGTGGATTTCCGTTGCGCCCAGCTCCACCGTCTTCTCAACGAGCCAGTCGAAGCGGTTGGCACGGATCAGGGCGGGGTACAGATGCACCTCCGGTCCTTCCTCGACAGCCGTGTACCGTCGTGTCACCTCTACCGTGGCTCCGGCGAGCACGCCCTCGACCTCGTTTCCCTTGCCGTCGAACAGGTCCACGCGCGCGCCGTCACGCAGTCGAAGCACGCGGCTTATCCGTCTCGCCAGCTCGGGATCGAGCGCTATCACGTCACTCGCGACGCCGCCGCGGCTGTAGAGCCGGGGGATTCTCACCCTTTGCGTGCTTCGGCCAGCCGCCACTCGCCCTGCCGGCGGACGCTGACGACGCGCAGTCCGGCGGTACCAAGGGCGGCCCTGACGTCCGGTACCGATTCCTCGAGAAAGCCGCTCGCAACCAGCGTGCCGCCGTCCGCCAGATGAGCCGCGAACTCCACGGCCAGTCCGACAATGGCGCGGGCGCTGATGTTGGCCAGCACTACGTCGAAGCCATGCTCCCGCTGTCGTCCGGCGGGCCAGCGCTCCCCGAGCGTCCCGGCCAGCGCCTCGATCCTTGACTCGACGCGGTTGAGCCGGGCGTTGCGCGTTGTGGCCTCCACGGCTTGCTGATCGAGGTCCAGCGCGAGGACGCTTTCCGCGCCACAGATCACCGCGGCAATCGAGAGGATTCCCGACCCCGCCCCAACGTCCAGCACCTTAGATCCCGGGCCCACCGCGCGCTCGACCGCCTTGAGGCAGAGACGGGTCGTTGGGTGCTGGCCGGTGCCAAACGCCAGCCCGGGGTCGAGCTCCAGGACCCGCTCGCCCGGCTTTGGCTGGTAGTCCTTCCAGCTCGGGACTATCACTAGGGTGGAAGAGATGCGCTGGACGCCGAAGTAGCGCTTCCACAGCCCCGCCCAGTCCTCCTCGGCCAGCAGCGTCAGGAAAACCTCCCCCTCGGCTGACGCCTCTTCAAGGACTCCGCGGGCGGTCTCGGCGCCGCTCATCGCATCCTCTTCCGTCGAGAAGTATGCCTTGACCGTCACGGGGCCGTCGTCGAGCAGATGCGGCTCATCGGGCTCGGCGATGTAGCCGCCCGGCGACTCCGACGCCACGCCCGAGGCCAGGGGCGTCAGGGCCTCGATCACGGACGCTTCGAGGTCGCGCGACACGCGGACGCTCAGTTCTATCCAATCCACGTCTAAGGAATGTTCGCCGCGCTGCGGCTCAGGCGCCCTTGACCGTGCCGCGCAGCTTGTGGAGGAGGCCCTTGTCGTCGTCGACCGGCGTCCCGAACGAGTCGGCGAGCTCACGCAGAAGCTTCTTCTGGTCGTCGTTGAGGTGGGTCGGTACGACGACGTTGAAGTGGACAACCATGTCGCCGCGTCCGCCGCCGCGCAGGCGCGGCGCGCCACGCCCCTTCAAGCGGATGATCTCGCCGTTCTGCGTCCCACGCTTCAGCTCGATAGGCTCGGGATCGTCCAGCGTTAGCACCTCGAGCGTCGCGCCGAGAGCAGCCTGGGCCACG
>WHTO01000158.1:4815-5675 GCA_009377665.1 Dehalococcoidia bacterium | reverse complement strand
GGGCCTGAGCATCCTCCTCGCCGAGCAGAACACCAGCTGGCTGAAGGGGCTAGTGGATTCCGTGGCGATGATGCGCCACGGGCAGATCAACCTTCAGGGCGGCAGGGACCTCCTTGACGATCGAGAAGCCCTGCGGAAGATGTACCTGGGATGAGTGATGAGTTCGGCCTACGTCATCCAGCCACCGTCAGCGCCCGACGCGCTCGCTCCCGAGCGCCTCGGTCTCAGCGGCCGCAACGAAGTGCACCTGGTCGCCGCGCAAGCCACCGCCGAGCCCGGCGACACCGTGGAGCGGGTCCTCGCGGGCCTGTGTGAGGTCCGTCAGCGCGAGGGCGCGCCGCGCAATGTCCGGCTCTACCGCGGCATGTCGCTGTTTCCCGACGTGGTGCCGGCAGACCCGTCCGTCCGAGTGACCTCGACGGGGATCCTAGGTGCCAACCGGGCAATCTGGGAACGTGGGCAGCTCGACATGATCCCAGAAGGCGTCAGCCGCGTGCCCGGGCTCCTGCGCAGCAGCGCCATCGGTAACGACGTGCTGCTCGTCCGCGCGACGCCGGACGGTTCTGCGTTCAGCACAGGACTGGTATCCGATTACATCCCGGCGGCGCTGGAGACTGCCAGACGCGTGGTAGTGGAGGTCTGCGACGACATGGCAGCGCTACCTGGATCGGTTCGCATCCCCAGCGACCGGGTCGACGTGCTCCTGCGCTCCGAGTCGCTTCTGCCGCAGTTCGACCCTGGCCATGAACGCCCGGAGGACTCCGCGATTGCCGACCGCGTCGCACAGCTTGTCGAAGACGGTGCCTGCGTGCAGGTCGGCCTTGGCGGTTTAGGGCAGGCGATCGCGCGGGCATTGGCGC
>WHTO01000158.1:0-4805 GCA_009377665.1 Dehalococcoidia bacterium | reverse complement strand
GCGCCGACGCCGCCTGGGAATCCACACCGGACTGATCAACGACGCGATGCTGACGCTGATCGACTCAGGTGCGGTGACCAACGACCGCAAGGGCCTCGACCGTGGCCTCAGCGTGGCGCCGATCGTGATGGGCTCGCGGAAGCTCTACCCGCGCCTACGCGGCCGCACTGACCTACGGCTACATCCGGTCGACTACACAAACGACCCGCGTGTACTCATGCAGCTGCGGGACTTCACGTCGATCAACAGCGCCCTGCAGATCGACCTCCTGGGCCAGATAAACGCCGAGACTGCGGCCGGCCGGCGGGTCGCCGCGGTCGGCGGCCAGCTCGAGTTCTTCACAGGGGCGCGCCTCGCGCCAGGAGGCAAGACGATCACCGTCCTGCGGGCAACCGCGCGCTCTGGCGCGATATCACGCATCGTCCCCGTGCTCCCTGATGCGATCGCTACGGTCGGGGCTGGCCTGGTTGACTTCGTGGTATCGGAGTTCGGCGTCGCCGATTTGCGGGGCGCGACGCTCACCGAGCGCGCCAGCCGCCTGGCCGCAGTCGCGCATCCCGACTTTCGCGCAGGACTGCTGGAGGCGTTGGAGGGCGACCCGCGCCCCACCGGCGGCGCAGCGGCCACATCGCCACGCAGCCCAGACAAATCAGAGGTGACGTAATGAACCCTACTGAGCCGACGATGGCCACGCTCATCGTCGCCGCGTTACGCCGGCATCGCGGGCGCACGGCGATCGTGAACATCGATGGATCGCAACTTTCCTTCGAGGCGCTGGCGGACCGCTCCTGGCGTCTGGCTAACGCGCTCGTCGACGGACTCGGGCTGCAGCATGGCGACAGGGTAGCGGTTCTGGCCGACAACCGCGCCGAGTACATCGAACTCGACTTGGCGTGCGCGCTGACCGGGCTTGTCAAGGTGCCGCTGTACGTCCGCAACGCGCCGCAGGAGCACCTGCTCATGCTTGAGGACGCAGGGGCGAGTGCCCTCGTGCTCGAACCCCATCTCGCGGCCACGATGCACGAGGCGCTCGACGGCCACTGGGAACGCTTCGCGAACAGGGTGGTCGTCCTCTCGGGACCTGGGTGCGAGGTCGGCGGTGTGCATGACTACGAGCAGCTGCTCGCTGGCAGTTCGTCGCGCACCCGGGATATCTCGATCGTGCAGCCCGAGGACCCTTACCAGGTGCGCTACACGGCGGGCACGACCGGGCGCGCAAAGGGGGCCTTGACCGATCACCGCGGCATGTTGGCGGCGACCAACGGCAACGTAAGTTTCCACGGTCTCGAGGTGTCGGTCGGCCCCGGCGACGTCATCGCGCACGTGACGCCATTCAGCCACACGTCGGCGTTCAACATCGCCGGTCACAGTTGGGCCGGCGTGGCGCACCTGCCGATGCCACACTTCGACCCCGAGCAGTTCCTCGATCTGACCGAGTCGTACCGGATCTCCATTACGATGATGGTGCCGAGCATGATCGGGATGCTGCTCGAGGAGGAGGGACAGCGAGACCTCAGCTCGCTTCGCACGATCGCCTACGGCGGGGCGCCGATCTCCGAATCCGTCCTCACGCGCGTGCTGGAACGCTTCGGCCCCATCTTCACGCAAGGCTACGGCAGCACAGAGACCCCCAGCTTCGTCGTGTGGTTGCCCAAGGCGGACCATGTACCGGGATCCGAGCGGCTGCGCGCCGCAGGCGTGGCGGCCCCCTTTGTCGACGTCCAGGTGCTCGACAAGGAGGACAGGCCCTGCGAGCCGGGCGAGGTCGGCGAGGTATGCGTGCGCAGCCCCACGATGTTTCGCGAGTACGTGAACCAGCCCGACGCCACCCGGGAAGCCAAGGCAAACGGCTGGTACCACTCGGGTGACATGGGGCTGATGGATACGTCAGGCTACCTGTACCTGCGCGACCGTAAGCGGGATGTGATCATCAGCGGCGGGTTCAACATTTACCCTGCCGAGGTCGAAAACGCGATCATGCACCACTCCGAGGTACTCGAATGCGCGGTCGTCGGCACAGAGCACCCCAAGTGGGGTGAGGTGGTCAGCGCGGTGATCCGCGTCCGCCCCCCTTCCACGCTGAACCTCAGCGAGGTACAGGCGCACTGCCAGAAGCACATCGGCTCCTACAAGAAGCCGCGACGCGTGCGCATCACCGAGGAGCCGCTGCCCGTGAGCCCCGTGGGCAAGATATTGCGGCGCGAAGTGCGCGATTCGTTCACCACCCAGCCGTACGAAGGGGACTGAGGATGCGGGTCACGATCGGTCTGCCCATCTGGGGCGACCCGCCAGCGCAGGTCGGTATCGATGCCATGGTGGCCGACTGTCGGGAGGCCGGCATGGATGGCATCTTCGTCGGCGATCATCTCGCCTTCTCGCCCGCCGACCCCTCGAAGTACCCCTATAGCGACAGCGGTCAGTTCTTCCTCGCGCCCGAGGACGCCTGGTACGAGTGCTTCGTCACGCTCGGCTACGTCGCCGCGTACGCCGGTTCGATGGAGCTCGGCCTTGGCGTCTGCCTGCCGGTGCTACGACCTCCGCTCCTAGTCGCCAAGCAGGTGGCGACGCTGGCGCACCTGGCCAAGGGGGACGTGACGCTAGGCGTGGGCGCTGGCTGGATGCAAGCGGAGTTCGAAGCGGTGGGCGTCCCGTGGAAGCAGCGCGGCCGCCGGCTAGAGGACTCCGTCGCCGTCATCCGCCAGTACTGGACGGGCGCGCCCAGTGCCGGCCGGTACGGGGACTACGTGATCCCCGAGGACATGGTCTCCTACCCCATACCGTCAAAGCCACTGCCGGTGCTTGTCGGCGGTAGTTCGGCGATTGCCGTGGATCGGGCGGCGCGTATCGGCGATGGGTGGTTCGGTGCCCTCGGTCAATGGGAGGACGGCGACGCGCTGCTCGCACCGACGATCGCGAAGTTCCGGGCCGCCTGGACCCGACACCGCCCAGGTGTGCCCGATCCGCCTGTCGCGGTCGTGCAGCCTGTTCCGAGCGCCGTCACCCGCGACGAGGACTTCGCCCGGCTGATGACCGCGCGGCTCACCGCATACTGTCAAATGGGAGTAGCCAAAGTGGTACTCAACCTCAGCTGGCGGCGCCCTGAGCGCGTCCCGGCCGTGCTGGAGGTCATCCGGGCCGCCGCCGACCGGGCGCTGGACGCAGCTCTGCCCCAGTCGACGCCCACAGGAGGATAACACCATGGCCCGTCTGATCCGCTCGATCATGTTCTCCCCCGGTAACCTGCCGGAGATCATCACCAAGGTGCCGCGCGCGGGCGCGGACGTCTCGATCATCTGCTGGGAGGACGGTACGCCCGTCGACGCCAAGGAGGAGGCGCGTAGTCTCACCACGGCGGCAGTGCAGGAACTGCGCGGCCAGGGCTGGCAAGAGCGCCTATTCATCCGCACCAACCACCCGACAAGCGAGTGGTTCGAGGACGACGTGGCCGCCGTAGCCACGGGGCCTTACGACGGTATCGTCTTGCCTAAGCTCGGTAGCGCGGCTGATGTCGCCGCTTTGCACGCCGCCGCCCTTGTGGGCATGGATGCGTCGCGGGTCGCGAGTCTTGACGTGATCCTCGGGATCGAAAGCGGCCTCGGCGTCCTGAACCTCAAGGAGATTGTTGGAGAGGCGAGCAACGCGATCGGCGTGTACTTCGGGGCCGAGGACTACGCCACCAGCATTGGCGCCAAGCGTTCGACATCCAACGTCGAGGTAGCGTATCCGCGCGCGCTGGTGGCGATGGTCGCTCGTTCCTACGGCCTGAGCTGCTTCGACCAGGGAACGCTGGACTTCAGGGACGAGGAGCGCTTCGAGCGCGAGTGCGCAGAAGCGCGCAGCTACGGCTACACCGGCAAGATTTGCTTCCACCCTCGGCAGGTGGAACTGACCAACCGCCTGTTCATGCCCACGGACGCTGAGATCGAATGGGCCCGCCGGCTGCTCTCGGAGTACGAGGCCGCGCTCGCAGAAGGCCACGCCACGCCGGCGATCGACGGCCAGATGATCGACGGGCCGCTGGTCAAACGCGCCGAGGCTACACTCGCGCTGGCCGGTGACTGAGGGGACCGAGGTGACCATCGTGGCTAGACCGGAGAACCTCGAGCGGGTCGGCGCTGAGCTAGCGAGTAAGGTCGCCGCCCGGCGCGACGAACTCATCGACGCCACCTCTGCCGACCTCCGGTTCCCGCCAGCGGACATGTGCCGCGAGGTCGACCGAGCGATCAGCTCGCTGCGCCATCTCGCACTCGCGTGGCCGTGGATCAAGGGACGCGCCCCGATCTGTGATCCCGGCGAGTCGGTAGCCCTGCTGCTGCCCTACAATCTCGGCGCACTCGCCCTACAATTCGTGGCGAGCCTGACCGTGGTCGGCAACCCGGTTACGGTCCGTTTCTCCTCCCGCGCTCCCACGCTGGCGCGGCTGTGCAAGGAGATTCTCGCCGCCATGGCGCTCCCCGCGCCAGTGCGGCTAGACACCCGTCCAGCGCGCGAGTTTCTTCACGACGTACTCACGGATTCCACCCACCCGGTCCTGCTAGCCTACGGCGGACATCACCTGGGCGAGGAGTTGCTGTCCGGGCCACCAGGCACGAAGATCATCTTCGAAGGGCCAGGGAAGGACCCCCTGGTAGTAGGCCACGACGCGGATCCCAAACGCGTCGCAGACATCCTGCGGAGGTCGAAATTCTCGCGATGCGGCCAGGAGTGCATCGCCACCGAGCGCGTCGTGCTCATCAACGAGCAACCCGACGTCCTCGACGCGATCGTGGAGCTCGCCACTGGACTGCACGCGTCGCCCGACTGGG
>WHTO01000157.1 GCA_009377665.1 Dehalococcoidia bacterium | reverse complement strand
TGCATGGGGCCTCCTCGGACGGTGATTCGTACAATCACACGTTCCGTCGGAGGCCCCTTTCATTCACCCGGGCTGTCACCAACCTCTGTGCTCAGTACACCTAGAGGCCGTTCAGGAGAAAGGCTGGAGAAATGGCGACCACAGCCCCCGAGACCCTGAGAACCGCGAAGAACTACATCAACGGTCAGTGGGTCGCCGGCAGCGGCCCGGCTCACAAGATCCACTCGCCCTCTTCAGGCAACGCCATCGGCGAGGTGACCTTCGCTGACGGGGCCGACATCGACGCCGCTGTCGCCGCCGCCCGCGAGGCCTTCCCGGGCTGGCGCGACACGCCGATCCCGGAACGCATCCGCTACCTCTTCGCTTTGCGTGAGAAAATGAACGCCGCGTTCGATGACCTTGCCCGCACCATCGTCGAGGACGAGGGAAAGACGATCGAAGATGCGCGCGGCGAGGTCAGGCGCGGGCTCGAGAACGTCGAGGTGGCCTGCGGCGCGCCTCTATTGATGTCCGGTGAGTCACTGGACTCGATAGCCCCGGGAATCGACTCCACGGTCACGTTCTATCCGCTCGGCGTCTCGGTGATCATCGGTCCGTTCAACTTCCCCCTCATGGTGCCGATGTGGTTCTTGCCTTACGCCATAGCTTGCGGCAACACGGTGGTCGTGAAGCCGTCCGAGCAGGTGCCGCTCGCCATGATCGAGTTCATGCGGTTGCTCGACCAGGTCGGGCTTCCGCCCGGCGTCGTCAACCTCGTCAACGGTGGCCGCGAAACCGTCGAGGCCCTGGTAGAACATCCCGACGTAGAGTCGGTCTCCTTCGTTGGCTCCGAAGCGGTCGCCCGCCGGGTATATCAGCTGGCGACATCGCACGGAAAGCGGGCGCAGTGCCTGGGTGGCGCCAAGAACTACCTGGTCGTCATGCCAGACGCCGACGTCGAGCAGACGCGTTCGGCGGTAGTGGCTTCCGCGTTCGGCGGAGCGGGCGAGCGCTGCCTCGCCGGCAGCGTGCTCGTGCCGGTGGGCGAGGGGTCGCGGCTCGGCGAGGTCCGTGACGCGGTTATCGAGAGCGCTTCGGCGATCAGGGTCGGCGACGGCCTCGACCCGTCGAACCAGCTCGGCCCGGTGGTCTCCCGGGATCACCAGACGCGCGTCCTCCAGCACATCGACACCGCAATCGGCGACGGAGCGTCCGCTCTTCTGGACGGCCGCTCGTACACCAGCCAGCCCGGCTACTACATCGGTCCAACGGTGCTGGATGGCGTCAGCCCCGACCAGGACTTTGCCGGCACCGAGGTGTTCGGGCCGGTGCTCGGCGTGATGCACGCCCCGACCGTCGAGGACGCGCTCACCGCCATCTCGCGCACCCGCTACGGCAACGCTGCCTCGATCTTTACGAGCAGCGGTCGCTCAGCGCGCGAGTTCATACGCTCCGTCCCCTGCGGCATGGTCGGCGTCAACGTGGGCGTCGCCGCCCCCATGGCCTACTTCCCCTTCACCGGATGGCGGCAATCCTTCTTCGGAGACCTCCAGGCCCAGGGCAGGGACTCGATACGTTTCTTCACACGGCCGCGAGTTGCCATCACCCGCTGGTAGGTTGACGGAGCGGCGTGCGCGGCTGATGAGGCGGTTGCGCCGCATCGACGGCCGTCGTTGCCCCCGATCGGGCAGTCCGAGGTGACCCTGGCAGAACCGGCCAGCGCCACTCCGTCGCCCTACAGGCTGTTCAGCCGCGACGAGTGGGCGCCCCTCCGCGCCGCCACGCCGCTCACCCTCAGCGAGTCAGACCTTGGGGACCTGCGAGGCATCAATGAGCGCATCGACCTCAACGAAGTGGCTGAGATCTATCTGCCGCTCTCGCGCCTGCTCAACCTCTACGTGGCGGCGGTCCAGGACCTGCATCGCGCCGCGGATACCTTCCTGGGCCAGCCCACCGGCAAGGTCCCGTACGTCATCGGCGTCGCCGGCAGCGTGGCCGTGGGCAAGAGCACCACGGCGCGCATCCTCCAGGCGCTGCTCTCGCGCTGGCCCGATCATCCGCGCGTCGACCTGGTGACAACCGACGGCTTCCTCTTCCCCAACCGCATCCTCGAGTCGCGAGGGATCATGAGCCGCAAGGGCTTTCCCGAGAGCTACGACCTGCGCCGCCTCGTCCGCTTCGTCGCCGACGTAAAGTCGGGCCGAGCCGAGGTCAGCGCGCCCGTGTACTCGCACCTGACCTACGACGTCCTGGCGGACGAGGTGCAGACGATCAGGCAGCCCGACATCGTCATCGTCGAGGGCCTCAACGTCCTCCAGACCGGCGGCGACCACGAGCGGCCTCCTGGCGTCTTCGTTTCCGACTACTTCGACTTCACGATCTACGTCGACGCCGACGAACGGCACATCCAGCAGTGGTACGTCGAGCGCTTCCTGGCGCTGCGCGACACCGCCTTCCGGGACGCCTCGTCCTACTTCCACCGCTACGCCTCGCTCTCGACCGAGGAGGCGCGACGGCTCGCGACCGGGATCTGGGAGGCAATCAACGGGCCCAACCTCGTCGAGAACATCGCGCCCACGCGGACGAGGGCGCACCTGATCCTCGAGAAGAGCGCCGACCACTCGGTCCAGTCCGTCCATCTGCGCAAGCTCTAAGGCTGATCCGTCCGTGGCTGTCTGTCCTCGCGCGAGCGCCATAAGGGATAGTCCACCCCGAGCAGGCGGTTGATGGCGAAGGCCTGCACCGTCAGCAGGACAACGGCGAGCATCAGGATCGCCATCTGCCACAGCTCGGTCAGCGCCCCCAGCGAGATGATCAACGTGGTCGCGCCGGCGGGCGGGTGAGGCGCCCTCGCCAGGATCATGAGGCCGCTCGTGCCGCCCAACGAGAGCGCGGCTGCGAACACCCGCGAGAGCTCGACGTCGGACCCGATGGCCGTGCCCGCATCGGTGAGGCCGAAAACAGCCAGCGACAACCAGCCCATGGCCACGGCGATCCCGTGGCCCATGAGCGTGTTCCGTGGCGAAGCTGCGGCCGCCAACGGGCTGAAGAAGAACAGGAATGCCGTGGGCCCCAACGAAGGAAAGATGAAGGCCTCGCCGGTGGCGAGCGCAATCACCGACATCAGGCCGATGCTCAAGCAGCCGTTGGCAAATCCCAGCAACGCGAGCTTGCGCAGCTGGCGGTCGTTGGCGCCGGCGAGCCGCGAACTCCACGGGTTCTGCGGTCGCGATGTGTCGGTCTCCGCCGTCGTCACGGGTGTGACCGAGTCCGTGTTAGCGAGCGCCCGCTCAGTAAATTCGGTAGCCTTGCTCTCGGGCCTATTCACGTATCACCAACGATTGCACGGATGACGTATGAGGAGAAGGTAGCCCGTGAACATCGACCTGCATTTCCACCACATTCCTGAGTCATACCGGGACGAGCTTCGTCGCGAGAACCCCTGGAACGAGACCATCCAGGAGATAGATGGCGAGGAGTACATCGTCTCGAGCGGGCGCAAAAGCCCGCTGATGCGGGAGATCTTCGACATCGATGTCACGCTGAAGCTGATGGACGAGCGGCACATCGACCTCGCCGCCATCTGTCCCTCGCCCGGACTCTTTCACTCCTACCATCCGGCCGAGCACGTAATCCCCTCGCACCAGCGCGTCAACGATCACCTGTCGCAGCTGAAGCGCCAGTACCCCGACCGCTTCGCTCCCCTGGGCGCATTGCCCATGCAGGACCCCGACGCCGCGATCACCGAACTCGAGCGCTGTATGGGCGAGCTCGGGCTCAACGGCGTCGAAATCGAGACCAACGTCGCCGGCAAGAACCTGGACGCGCCGGAGTTTCGGCCCGTGTTCAAGCGGGCCAGCGAACTGGGCGCCGTCATCTTCATGCACCCGTTGATGGTCCTCGGGCCCGACCGGCTGCGCAGCTGGTACCTCGGGAACTTCATCGGCAATCCATCCGACACGGCCGTTGCCGTCGCCAGCCTGATCTTCGGCGGGATCCTCGAGGAGTTCCCGGAACTCAAGATCGTCTGCGCTCACGGCGGCGGCTCCACCCCCGCGCTGATCGGGCGCTGGGTCCACGGTTGGGAGGTCCGACCCGAGACGAAGCAGCTCCCGCGCTCGCCGATGGACTACTACCGCATGCTCTACTTTGACTCGCTGAGCCACTCCGATAAGGTGCGCACCCACCTCATCGACATCGTCGGCGCCGACCGCATAGTCCTCGGCTCCGACTATCCCTACGACATGGGAAATGAGCGCGTCGCCATCGAGATCGAGGAGTCCAGCGCTCTCAACGACCAGGACAGAAAACTCGTGCTCGGAGACACGGCTGCCGGTTTGCTCGGACTCTAGGGAGTCCGGCGGCTTCCTCCTCGTGAGCCGGGACGTGAGGTGAACGATGAAACTCGGATTCTGTGGACTCGGACAGATGGGCTCGCCGATGGCCGAGCGCCTGGTTGACGCCGGGCACGAGCTGAAGGTCTGGAATCGTACGCGAAGCAAGGCTGCGCCCCTGGTCGAGAAGGGCGGTATCCAGGTCGACTTGCCGGCCGAAGCGGCCAGCGACGTCGATGCCGTGCTCACCATGCTGGCAGACCCGGAGGCACTGGAGAGTGTGCTCTTCGGCGAGGGTGGCGTGGCTCACTCGTCCGCACCAACCACCCTGGTCGAGATGTCAACGATGGGCCCGCGCGCCATCAAGGACGCAGCGGCCCGCCTGCCGCAGGGTTTCGACGTGATCGACGCGCCGGTCTACGGCACCGTGCCCGAGGCCAACAACGGGACGCTCAAGATCTACGTCGGCGCCTCTCCGGATGATTACGCTCGCTGGGCGCCACTGCTTTCGGTGCTCGGAGACGCGAAACACTTAGGGCCCCCTGGGGCGGGAGCGGCGATGAAGCTCGTGCTGAACTCCACCCTCAAGGTCATCGCCGCCGAGCTCGGCGAGGCCATGGCCCTCGGCGACGCCTACGGCCTCGACGAGACGATCATGATGGACGTGCTCGACGAGACGTCCATCGGCCGCACCCTGGCGCGCGTCCGCCCGAGCATCGAGAGCGGCCACTACCCCACCACGTTCAAGCTCTACCTGGCCGAGAAGGATCTGCGCCTCGTCCGCGAGGCCGGCGAAGAGGTTGGGCTGGATATGAGGCTGGCGGAAGCCGGGCGTAGCCGGCTCGAACAGGCGACGAAGGACGGCTACGGCGACCTGCACTACTACGCGATCGTCGCCCACGCCCGCAACAAGCCAGCCGAACAGTAGTTTTGGCCGGCCAGCGCGAGCGCGGCCCGCGCCGTTGGCACTCAACATCCACCTGAGGCGAGGATGACTCGCGGTAGACCCTCGTCGATGCCCCATTGCAAGGAAAGGACCAGGAGAACGGCGTCTTCGATCTGGTAGATCACCCGGTAATCTCCGATTCTCAGCCGATATCGGGCGCCGCGGCCGGCCACCTTTCGGACACCCGCGGGGCGGGGATTCACGCCAAGTGCGTCGATGCGGCTGGCCAATCGACGTTGTGTCGACCCGGAAAGGTTCCTGAAACTGCGGTCTGCTGCCTTGCCGAATCGAACCTTGTAACTCAAGGCGAGCTAGAGATTGAGCTCCGCCTTCAAAGCTGTCCAGTCTACTGACCCCGATCGACGCACGTCCGCGAGGGCCTTGTCCGACTCCGCGATGTCGATCAGGTTTTCGATTCTCTCCAGGAGATCGAGATCCTCGACGGGTACCAGGGCAACAATGCCCTTGCCGCGGGGGTCAGGACGATCCTC
>WHTO01000156.1 GCA_009377665.1 Dehalococcoidia bacterium | reverse complement strand
CAGTTCGCTCGCGATCAGTCTGAATGGCCCCTGCTGTGCGTGTGAGCGGTAAACGAGGAAACCCGCCAGTCCATCGCTCGGCGCGCTATCCCACGTCAGTTCGACGCCATCCTGGCCGCCGATCGCCGCCAGGCCGACCGGTGCCGGCGATGGGGTCCCGCCGCCGGCGCCGTCGGTGCTGACGATGAGCTGGGGTACGGTGTCGGGCACCCTCGGGTTGCCAATCAGGAGATCTCCCCCGGCGGCGGAAAGGGCGATCGTCGTAGCGCGGTTGAATACCAGGCTGGACACGTCAATGACTACCCAGCCGCCGGCTTGGACACTCGTGCGGACGGACGCCTGGCTGGCCGGTGGCAGGTTGTCGATGCTGGCCGCCGATCCCTGCTCCTGAGGGACCACCCGGACCACGATCTCGCCGATGCCCGACAGGACGTACAGGCGGAGCAACGCGCCCGTGACGCGTGATCCCAGGCCGTTCAGGTCGAAGTGCCAGTAGGCCGATGAGCCCGAGGGCCCGCGCCCCAGCAACTGTGGCGATGGGCCTCCCGGGTCAACGAGCCCGGTCGTAGCCACCACAGCGTCGGTCGTGGGAACCGAGATCACCGTGTCCGGGCGGTCGGCCGTTGCCACTACAGGAATGGACTCGACGCCGGCCTCGTTTACCGCGGCCACCATATACGACACGTTTTGGCCGGCGGGCGCACCCACGTCGACGAACTGGCTGTCGGTCACCAGTAATTCGTTGACACGCACAAAGTCCTCGACCGCAGCGACGCTTCGGTACACGTTGTACCCGCTCGCTTCCGGCGGGCCGCTCCAGCTGAGCCGGATGCCGCCCGGCGAACCCTCGGCTGCTAGCCCTGCCGGCGGGCCCGGCGGGTCGAGTGTGAGATTTGCGCCGTTGAGGACAAGGGACGGGGCGGTCACGCCGGACTCGCGGCTTCCGTAGCTGACCGCCCGCGTGCTGCGCGTGGCCAGCACCAGGTCAAGCGAACCGGGTCCCAGGCCGGAAAGCGCCTCACTGAGGTCCACTTCGATAAAGGTCGAAGACGGGTGACCGAAGTTGCCGCCAACGCGGCGCCCAGGCTCGGGGGCGATCTGGTAGGTGAGCGATGCCTCCTGCCAGCCCGTTTCCTCCGCGCTGCCCACCGTGTAGATGTCGAGCCCGAACGGGTTGCTGCTGTTGGCGAAGACGCGCAGGGCGACCTCATCGACGGCTCCACCCAGGACCGGTACCTCGAACCTCAGGTAGGCGCGTAGCAATGGCAGGCCGTCCACGCGCAGCGCCGAACGCGTCGCAAAATTCGCTGTAGGCAGCGAAGAGTTGACGTAACCGTCGGCGACGGGCCTGAGCACGACCTGAGAGTCCGGGGCGCCGGTCGCGCCGGCGGTCGTCGACGAACTGGAGATGCCGCCTGCAGCGATCAGCAGCGGGCCAACCGCGACGGCAACAGCACACCACCTTCTGATCAGGCGTACGGCCGTTCCAGTACCCATTCGTTTGCTCCAGGCGGCGCTGCGCCACCGGCACGCGAAAAGTGTAGAGCAGGGATCGCTCGATCCCCGGTCTCTGCCCTGCCCCGGTGAGTGTTTGACGCGCGCTCCGGGTTCTTGGCCAGCGGCTGAGCTGGGTCCCAACCGCCTCGTTGTTCCTGAATCTTAATCCTTTGGCTACCACTTGTTCAGGCTTCTATGAAAACGTCAAAAAACCCGAAACGAGCATCCGAATAGGCGCGTTATCTGTTCTAGTAGAGGCAGAACATGACGGAAGCCCGCGCGGACAGCAGACCGGCCCCCGGAGCAGAGCGGCGCCGCTACTTCGCCGTTGTCATAGCGGCCCTGGCACTTTGGACGCTGTTGCCGGGCAAGGGAGACTCGGCTGCTCCGCCGGCGATGGCCGAACCCGCGGCCGCGCGCCCTGCCGTCCTCATTGGCGCCGGTGACATCGCCGACTGCGGCGTTGACGAAGACGAGGAAACGGCGCAGATCCTTGATCGTCAACCCGGAACCGTCTTCACCGTCGGCGACAACGTGTACGAATCCGGGACAGTCGAGGAGTTCGCCGAGTGCTATCACCCGACCTGGGGACGGCACAAGCACAGGACGATGCCCGCGGTTGGCAACCACGAGTACCTGACCGATGGCGCCAGGCCCTATTTCGAGTATTTCGGCGCTGCCGCCGGAAATCCGTGGAAGGGCTACTACAGCTACAACCGGGGCGGCTGGCACATCGTCGTCCTGAACAGCAACTGCTCGGAGGTCGGTGGCTGCGACTGGGGATCGCGGCAGGTAAACTGGTTGCGCCGCGACCTCATCAACAACCCCCGCCCCTGCACGATCGCCTACTGGCACTCCCCACGTTTCACCTCCGGGGAGCGTGGCAATCGGGCGGACATGATCCCCTTCTGGCAGGTACTCTACCGGCACCGCGTGGACGTTGTGCTCAACGGGCACGACCACTTCTACGAACGATTCCGTCCTCAGACGCCCTGGGGACAGCTCGCTCGCTTCCGGGGGATCACCCAGTTCACCGTGGGCACGGGGGGCAAAGGCCTCTCCGAGATCCCCAACGTGGCTTCTAACAGCGTGGTCCGCGAAGACGAGACGCACGGCGTACTCAAGCTGTCGCTCCTGAACGGCGCCTTCCGGTGGCGCTTCATTCCAATCGATGGACAGAGCTTTGCGGACTCTGGCCGGACAGCCTGCCGCTAAAGATCAACGTTGGACGGACGATTAATGGTACGGAGGGTTAAGAGGACGCTGAAAGGCCTACGTTTCTAGGTGCCAGCCACTCGGCCCTCTCGGCGAGTGAAGCAAGCAACCGAAAATCACACGGACGCCTACCGTGGGTGCCGGTTCCGGCACCCGACTCTTCCTTACCTGCTGCGGCTATTCTGCGCGGTGGTCGCGGTCGTCCTCGTAGCCATTGACGCTCCCCAGGAGGCCGAGGCCGGCAATCGCGTCGGGCGCGATGTACAGCTGTCCGAGACCACCGTCGACGTGCAGCCGCGGTTCCCGATCCGGGCAGCCTTCTACTATCCATGGTTCCCCAACGCCTGGGACCAGGGAGTGCCCTACCCATACACCAAGTACAACCCTTCGCTGGGCCTCTACGCCTCGAACAACGGCGCTGTTGTGCGCCGCCACATTGCCTCGATGCGCTACGGCGGGATAGAGGCCGGCATATCGTCATGGTGGGGTCGTGGCGACTACACAGATCGACGATTGAACATCCTTCTCCGCGTCGCCCGGCAGACGCCCTTCCGCTGGTCGGTCTATTACGAGGAGGAGAGCCTCGGCGATCCCTCACCTGTCAAGATTCGCCGCGACCTCAACTACCTGAAGCGTCAGTATGGCTCGCACCCCGCGTACCTCCGGGTGAACGGACGCTTTGTCGTCTTCGTTTACGCCGATGGCGGTGACGGTTGCGATATGGCCAGGCGTTGGAGGCAGGCGAACGTCCCCGGTGCCTACATCGTCCTCAAGGTCTTTCCCGGATACGAGGATTGCCCGCGGCAGCCGCACGGCTGGCATCAATACTCGCCCGCCGTACCGGCGGACAGCCAGGGTCACCACTCCTACAGCATCAGCCCCGGCTTCAACCAGGCCGGGCGTGAAGAGCGCCTGCCCAGGCAGTTTGCCCGCTGGCGCCGCAACGTGAGGGCGATGGTCCAGTCCGACGCGCGCTTCCAGCTGGTCACCACTTTCAACGAGTGGGGCGAGGGCACATCTGTCGAGAGCGCCCGCCAGTGGCGAAGCCCGACTGGTCACGGACGATACATGGACATCCTTCGCTCCATCCAGTGAGGTCGCCCAACAGGAGCTAGCGCCGGCGCCGGCCGCCGCCGCTTATCGCCTCGGCGACGTCGAGCAGCTTGCTTGCTATCCACAGCCTTAACCCCGTCCAGAGTCGTGCCACACTGGTCAGGCTAGTCAGCCGGCTCTTAACCCTCAAAGGAGAGGGGGAGAAGCGGAGCTCGAATGTCGCGCTAGAGCATCTTCTCCCGGGACTGTTCGGCGCGGGCCGCACCGATGGCCGTTGTCACCTTTTTCTCTTCTTCCGGGGGCGGCAGCACGGCCGGCATCCCGAGCGATTGGATCCAGAGCTCCCGGGCCCAGCCCTTCGTGTGGTAAAGGTGCTCGTCCTCCTGCTCTTCGACCTGCTCGAAAGCCTCCATGAGGGCCTTCGACGGCGCGCCCTTCATCTCCTCGGCGGTCTTGCCGATGAGCTCCCAGTTCTGGTGGTCCTTGGTTTCGGCGAGGACGACGCATTCGGCGGCCACCAGCTCGGCGGCCTCCGGCTTGTCGTTCGCCAGCGCCATCTCCATCGCCTGGACTAGCGCGCCGCCAAGGTGGTGCACGACCTGCCGGCCGGGGGTCTGCGTCTCGGCGTCGAGGTTCAACTTGCTGAAGGTCTCACGCAGGATCCGCTCGTGATCGCGGGTCTCGTCCAGGTACTTGCCCCACTCTTCCTTGAGCTCCTCATTCTGGGCGCACCGTATTGCCGCCTCGTACACGAGTTGCCCGCCGATCTCCGTTTCGAGAGCCTGGTACATGAGTTCGTCGACCTGTTGTTGTTTCATCGAAGAAAGCCTTTCCCTGAGAACTTTCTTTCAGCATAGGCGACGATTTTGGTCCCTCAGTCGGGGAGTCGACAGCCAGCCGGCACGAGTCTGCGACCTCTCAGCGAATGCTTCTGCAGGGTTGGTGATGGCCTCGTCGACGGCAGAATTATCCGCCGCGGCCAGCGGTGCTCGGACGGGGCGAATCGGGTTATGCTACCGGAGCTTCGGGCGGCGCGGCGCCGCAGGTGGGCGCTCGCCGGGCTTGACCTCCTTCTTCAGCCGCTGCGTCCGCGCTCGCTCGTCCCGCGTCCAATCGCGGCGCGCTGCCTTCTCGCCTTTGCTCAGCGCCGGCTTCGGACGAGGCTTGATCAGCTCCTGGTGCTCGTTGGGCGCCACGCCTCGGGGCTTCTCCTTGACCTCCTTGCCAAGGTGCCAGTAGGTGCCCCTGTCGGGCAGGCGGCGGGGATACCCCCCGCGCATCACGAAGGCGGAGAACGAGGTGGGCATGATCCGCTCCGCGGCGCCCTCGCACTCGGGGCACGGCGCCGGTTCGCCAGACTCCTTCATCATGCGAATGGTCTCGAAAACGCCGTCACACGGCTCGCAATAGTACTCATACACGGGCATGGCTGCCTCCAGCGTTGGGGTTGGATCCGATTGTTCGCCGCCGCGGCGGCTGCGTCAACAATCAACCATGGCTCGCTGCCTCGGGAATGTCTAGCCGCCCTTCTTGCTAGATTCGGAAGGCATGGACCCCGCTTTTATCCGCAATTTCTGCATCATCGCCCACATCGACCACGGTAAATCGACCCTGGCCGATCGCCTGCTGGAGTACACCCACTCGATCAACGAGCGCCAGATGATGGCGCAGATCCTGGATACGATGGACCTCGAGCGCGAGAAGGGCATCACGATCAAGATGCAAGCCGTGCGCATGAGCCACGAGGAGGAAGGCCGGGAGTACGAGCTCAACCTGATCGACACTCCCGGCCACGTCGACTTCGCCTACGAGGTGTCGCGCTCCCTGGCGGCCTGCGAGGGCGCGCTGCTGGTCGTTGACGCGTCGCAGGGAATCCAGGCCCAGACCCTGGCCAACGTCTACTTGGCGCTGGAGCACGACCTTACCCTGGTCCCGGTCGTCAACAAGATCGACCTTCCGAATGCCGAGCCTGAACGCGTCGCCCAGGAACTTTCCGATGTCGTGGGCTTCCGG
>WHTO01000155.1:3945-5848 GCA_009377665.1 Dehalococcoidia bacterium | reverse complement strand
ATCACCGTCGACACACAGCCATCGGAGGCTTCCCTCCCATCAGCCGTGTCACCAACCTCCCGGGAAAGTACAGCTAGAGCACTGTGGGCAGAAGGTCCGGGTTAGCGAGAACCAGGGCACCCAGGCCGATCAGAACCGCAGATGCCGCAAAGCGCGCCTGCGTACCAAAACGCCACGCCTTCTCCATAAAAATGAGGACGGTGACGAGAGCCATGGCGGCGACGTTCATGATGCCCAGCGGAAAGAGGATCACGAACAAAAGCCAGCAGCAGCCCAGGCAATACTTGCCGTGCTCGAGGCCCATCCGCAACGCACCGCCATAGCCCTCGCGCCAGCTCGTCATGATGAACGTCAGTGGCATCCGGCATTTCGTCAGGCACATGTCCTTCAACGGCGATAGCTGGTAGAGGCCGGCCGCGATGAGCACAGCGCCGCCCAGCCGGGCAGCGTTGTCCATCAGCCACATCCAGCGTCCCGCCGCTTCTTCGCCGAGGAGCGCTCCCGCGTAGGCGACCACTCCAAAGGCCGACCAGACGACCAGGTAGCCGGCGACGAACACCCAGGTCGGCACGAAGGCCCGCCCACGCTCCCGGCGCTGACTGTGCACCCGGTTGAAAAGCAGAACCATGGGCGCGGCTGTGGGGAACATCATGGCCACCATCATGACGACCCACGTCGCCAGGAAGAGAGGGGCCTCCATGCCCATGGTCAGGCCCATGTTCATCCCGTCGTCTTCCATCCCGGGCTGCCAGGCGAGAAAGACCCATGAGAGCGTCGCCAAGGCGAACAGGCCGGCGAGGACGGCGTACGAGCCGGGCGTCAGCTGCGCGGGCCTGGCGCCCGCGCTGCTAGATGCTGCCGCCTGAGTAGTCAAAGCGGAAAAGCTCCCCGTATTGGCCGGAATGGTCGTACGACATCTCCGGGTGGCTCAGGCGGAAGGCTCTGGTGGTCATCAACTCGGCGCTGTCGGTGAGCAGGCCGTTGCTGAAGTCCAGCGTGAACCCGCTCTCCTCGCCAGTCACCGGGTTCTTGATCATTTCCAGCTCGACCTCGAGGATCTCGCCCCACTTGACGCGGCTGTTCGGCCCGTCCAGCTTCCAGTCCACGGCGACGACCTGGGGATCGAGTTGCTCCGTGATCAGCGAGGCGAGGATGGCGAATGGACCACCGAGCCCGCCGCCGAGGATCGGGCCGAGCGCCTCCATCTGCGCGGGAGTCAGCTTCTCATCGAGTATGGGCAGGGCCCGGATGTTTCCTTCGTGGACAGCGCCGGGTATCTCGGCGGCCAGGGCGAAACCCGCGCCGTCCAGGGACACGCCATTGGAGTTGCCCTGCTCGACGAAAAAGTTGTAGTTGCCATGGCACCAGCCCTGGGTGGGACGGGCGTCGAAGTTGCACGGACAGCCCCAGTCGCAGCTGCAGGCACCGATGACCGTGCCCTTCATCTTCCAGGTCGTGGCCGTTTGCGTTGACATGTTCCCTCCTGATGGCTCGAACGGGCGAGGAGTTTTGCTCTGTCAAAACTACTCCCATCTCCCTCGACCCGTCAAACCTTCGCTTCGAGTTGTTCCAGACCTACTTCCCGGCCGCACCAGAGCCAGTTGGAGAGAGCCTTTCGACGGAGGAGAGTCACGGGCCGCCCTTCCATGGATAGGTGGCTGCCCCATGCTTACAAAACCGAACGACGGCCAGACTTCCAGGAGCTGCTCAGGTCCTGGTCACACCCGAACAAGTACTTTCGGCGGCCAGCAGGCGAACCACGCCGGCGGCGCCGTCCACGTCGACCAGGGCTCCGTCCGGAATGGCCTGGGTCGCGCGCCGCGTCATGAAGACGGCGGGGATCCCGTACTCGCGCGCCAGGAGGGCGGCGTGCTGCAAGATGGCGCCCTCGTCGAGCACCATC
>WHTO01000155.1:0-3935 GCA_009377665.1 Dehalococcoidia bacterium | reverse complement strand
CGGGGTCGCCGAGCAGCGGCAGGATCGGCGACCACAGAGGCCCGGCGTTGCGGGCAACCAGTATCTCGCCCGGCTCGATCGCGGGCGCTACCGAATGGTCGAGGGCCAGCCGGGCGCGACCCCTGACGCGTCCGCGCGAGGCGCCGACGCCGCTCAGGGTGCCCGCCTGCTCGGTGGTGTCCTCGGGGGTCTCTACTTCGGCGTCACCCCCCACTGCGTCGGGTGGGGTCGTCGCCAGCCACCGCGAATGCTGCTGGCGGTGCTCGACCACGCGGTCGCGCGTTAGCTCCGGGGGGACCCAGGACGCGTTGATCAGGTCGTTGAGGTAGAGCAAGAACGCATCGTCTCGCGCATCGAGGTGACCCGTAGCCACAAGGGCGTCGGCCAGGCGCATGATCGACCGCCGGGTGAGGGCGCCGGTCATTTGCTCGATGTAGTAATTGTGGTCCTCGAGCAACCCCTCGGCGCCGCGCGCGGCCTCGAGGTCGCGCTTGAAGCGCTCGCTCAGCGCGGCGCGCGGCGCCAGCCTGGGCGCCGCCCGCGGTGGCTGCTCGTGGTCCGCTCGCCGCTCCTGGCGGGCGTAGGACGCCGCCAGGCGAAGCGCACGCTCCGGCTCCTCGCCCCATGTCGGTTCGCGCAACGAGTAGCCTGACCCGTAGCCCGTTCCGGTGCGCTGCCCGAACTCTCCAATGAACTGCTCGAAGACCGCGCGAAACGCCTCGTCCTCCGGAAGCACACCGACTTCCACGGCGCCGAGGATGCTCGGGTCCCTCGATGCCACGTCAGCGAGCGATCGCAGCCCGTCGACCAGCCGGCTGCTCCACGTGGGGACGCCGCGCAGCATGTCCAGGGCTTCGTCAGGCCCGCCGCGCGCGAACTCGCCATAGCCGGCGAGGAAGCGCTCCCTCGCCACCTCGGTCCCAAGGTGCCAGTGCAGCTCCCAGTGGCGTTCGTAGACCGCAACAGCTTCGCGCAGGTGGCCGCTCAGCTCCCGGGCGTCGGTCACGTCCGCGGGGAACCTGCGCAGGCGCTCGAGGTTGGCCTCTATCTCAGGCAGGATCACCTGCTCCCAGTACGACGTACCGTGCCGCAGGTGGCGCTCACACTCCCGTCTGAAGGCGGCCCGTCGGGGCTGCTGTTCCGCCGGCGGCAGCGGGCTCGGAGCCTCGCGCGTGTAAACGTAGCCGTAGACGATCCGGTACTCGACGTAGGTCTCCGTACCAAACGCGAGGGCGTCGTTACGTCGCGCCCTGAACCAGACCTGGCGCAGGCTTATGTCGAGCGGAAGGAGCGGCTCAAACCGCGTCGAGAAGCGCTCCAGCGTCCATCTGTGACGCAGGTCTTCGTCCAGGAGGGTATCCCGCGATGCCACGCTCCAAGCATAGGCAAGCGACTCAAGCCTTCCCGGGCGCGGGGATCTGCCGCGGCGAGCGACCTTCCGAGCTACCCGCCCGGTGGCGGTGGGATCCGCAACTGGTCCATCTCATGCAGCCGCTCGGGCGGCACCTTCATGAAGATGCCCGTCGCTTCGGCGACGACGGTGCCGTCGGGCTGCTCGACGCGGCCGCGGGCCTGGAAGCTGCGTCCGCGGTTGCGCGTAACCTCGCCGACGCCGCGCAGGCGGCCGTTCAGGGGCACCGGGTCGCGATAGCGGATTTCGGCCCTGGCCGTCACGGCCCACGAACCGGCGGCGTAGACGGCCCACGCCATCACCTCGTCCAGCACGGTGGCCAGGATGCCACCGTGCATATGGCCTGGGAACCCCTGGTAGACGTCGGCCGCGTCGAAGTCCACGACCGCCGTTTCGCCATCGAGGCGGATGTCGAGGTGCATCCCGCCGGGATTGTCGCTCCCGCAGGCGAAGCAGAAGCGAGCCATCCGCCTGCGCTCGGCGAACTCCTTCTGATCGGCCACGCTTAGCGCTCCTCGTGGCGCTTGAAGACAGCGACCCCGTTCTGGCCGCCGAAACCAAACCCGTTGGCGATCGCAACGTCGACGGTCATCTCGCGCGATGCGTTGGCGACGTAGTCCAGGTCGCACTCGGGGTCAGGATTGTCAAGGTTGATCGTCGGCGGCACCCGGCCATCGCGGATGGCGAGGGCGCAGACGGTCGACGATATCGCGCCCGCCGCACCCAGCAGGTGGCCGACCATGGACTTCGGCGAGCTTATCGCCAGCTCATGGGCGTGGTCGCCGAAGACCTTTTTAATGGCGCGCGTCTCGGCGGCGTCGTTGAGCGGCGTGCCGGTACCGTGGGCACAGATGTAATTGACGTCCGCGGGCGCCACGCCGGCGTTCGTCAGGGCTCGCTGCATGGCGAGCGCGGCGCCGTACCCGGTCGGCTCGGGCGCGGTGATGTGGTAGGCGTCACCCGTGAACGCGCCGCCGGCGACCTCGGCGTAGACGCGCGCCCCACGCTTGCGCGCGTGCGCTTCGCTCTCGATCACCATGACACCCGCGCCCTCCCCGAAAAGGAAACCCGTGCGGTCGCGGTCGAAGGGGCGCGAGGCCTTCGCAGGGTCGCCTTTCCAATCGGTCAGCGCCTTCATGTTGGCCATGCCCGCGAAGGCGACCGGGATCAGCGCTGCCTCGGCTGAGCCGGCGAGGACGATCTCGCACTCGCCCCGCTCGATATAGCGCTGGGCATCGACCACCGAAAAGATGCCGCTGGCACACGCCGCAACGCCTGAAAGCACGGGGCCGCGCAGCCCGAAGGCCATCGAGACGTTGCTGGCGGCCATGTTCGGGATCAGTGAGGGCACCAGCATCGGCGAAACGCGGTTGGGGCCCTTCTGCAGATAGGTCTCGGTCGCGTCCTCGACATCGCCGATCCCGCCGGCGCCGGTGTTGATGATCACAGCGGTGTCGTCCAGCTCTTCGGGAGCAAACTTGATGCCGGCATCATCGACGGCCATCTTCGCGGCGGCCACCGCGAACTGCGAGAAGCGATGCATGCGCTTCGCCGCCTTGAAGTCCATGAACTGCGAGGGGTCGAAGTCCTTGACCTCTGCCGCGATCTGGACGGGAAAATCGGTGGCGTCAAATTGCGTGATTGGCCCGGCGCCCGACCTGCCCGCCAGTGCGTTGCTCCAGAAGGTTTCGGTATCGTTGCCGATCGGCGTAATCATGCCGATCCCGGTGATCACAGCGCGGTTACGACGCTCAAGAGGGGGCATGGCTCAAGGGTAAGCCAGCGACGCTTCAGCGGTCACAAGCACCTCCCCGTCGGCCGCCGCAAGCTCCAGCGCGGCGCTGAGCTGACCGCCCTCGGCTTTCGCGACTCTGCCCCCGGCGACCACCTCGATGCCGGCCCGGGCCGGCGCCCGGAAGCGCACCTTCATGCGCCCGCCGGTCAGCCAGCGTTCGCCGAAAGCCGCCGTCATGACCTGGTTGAGCAGCGCGAGCTGATGCATGCCGTGGGCGATCGTGCCGCCGAACTGCGTCCCCGCGGCGAACCCGGCGTCGACGTGCAGGGGATTGTGGTCGCCGCTGGCCTGCGCGTAGGCGTCGATGCGCTCCTGGTCGAGGACCTGCCGGATCTCCGGCAGCGCGTCACCCGCCCTCATGGAGCCGGCTGCCCCGCGGGCGCGACGACGACGTTCGAGCGCCCGCGCATCACCAGCGATCCCGCGCCATCGCGAATCTCCTGTTCGATGACGACGAACGTCGCGCCGGCTCGCTGCGACGAATTGACCACGCGCAGCGTGGCCGTAAGGCGCTCGCCCACCGCGACGGCGCGCTGCATCTCGATCTCCTGGCCGGTGTGAACGATGCGCTCCAACAACCCGAGGTCGTCGAGCAGCGGCTGCAGCGAAAAGGCAACGATCGCCGCCGGCGGCGCCAGGCCATCCGGCGTCACCTCGTCGCCAGTGGCGCGGCGGTAGGCGTCAACGGCCTCGGCGACCAGGTCGAGCGCGACCGAATCGAAGACGCGC
>WHTO01000154.1 GCA_009377665.1 Dehalococcoidia bacterium | reverse complement strand
CCAAGGAGGCATCCATGGATCTGATCGGGCTGCGCGACCTAGCCAACATGGCCGGCCTTGACGGCGAATCTCCAGACGACAGGCGGCGGCTAAGGTCGTGGCTGGCACGGAACCGTATCCCTTACGTCTCCATAGGCAGGGCGGTCCGTGGAAGGACGAGCGGCGCGCTGATCTCAACAGTCGCCCTGGTGGCGGCTGTGGAGCGTGCGTCGGCCGTGCGGGCGGACAGGAGGCGTCAGCGGGCGCGTCGGGGTGGTCAGGGCTGATGATGTAGCGCTTACTCTTCGCCGAGGTAGGCCTTGCGAACCAGGTCGCTCTTGCGGAGGTTTTCGGACGAGTCCGAAGCAACCATTGTCCCGGACTCGAGAACGTAGCCGCGGGCGGCGATACTGAGGGCCATAGCGGCGTTCTGCTCAACGAGAAGAATCGTGGTCCCTTGTTTGTTTATGTCGAGAATCGTGCGGAAGATCGTTTCCGTGAGAATGGGAGAAAGGCCCATCGACGGCTCATCGAGCAGCAAGAGGCGTGGCCGCGCCATCATCGCCCGGCCGATCGTCAGCATCTGCTGCTCGCCACCGGAGAGCGTCCCACCCGCCTGCAGCCTGCGCTCGCGCAGCCTCGGGAATAGATCCAGGACGCGTTCCATGTCGGTCTTCAATTCGTCCTTTCGCTGATAAGCGCCCATCTCGAGGTTTTCGGTGACGCTCAAGCGGGAGAAGATGCCGCGCCCCTCTGGTGACTGCGAAATACCGAGTTGGACAATCTTGTGCGGGGGCACGGCGCCAATTTGTCTGCCCTTGAAGCGGACCTGGCCTGTGCGCGGGCGGATCAGTCCTGAGATGGTGCGGAGTGTCGTGGTTTTGCCGGCGCCGTTGTTACCGATCAACGTTACGATCTCGCCTTCCTCGACGGAGAACGAGACCCCCTTGAGCGCGGTTATTGCGCCGTATCCAGAAACGACATCGGTTAGCTCAAGGAGCGACATGACCTGCAGCCTGTCCTTTCCCGAGGTATGCCTCAATTACGCGTTCATCTGACTGGACTTCTGCCGGCGTGCCCTCGGCGATCTTCTCGCCATAGTCGAGGACGTGAATGTACTCGCAGACCCCCATCACGACGCGCATCTGATGTTCGATGAGGAGGATCGTGATTCCACGTTCGTCGCGAAGCTTGCGGATGAACTCGACCATCTGCAGGCTTTCCAGCGGGTTCATTCCGGCGGTCGGCTCGTCGAGAAGCAGCAGGGTCGGCTCACTGGCGAGCGCGCGTCCGATCTCGAGGCGTCGCTGGTCGCCATAGGAAAGGTTGCGAGCGAGCTCGTTGCCCCTGCCGCGCAGGCCGACGTACCGCAGTAGCGCCATGCTATCGCGCTCCGCTTTGGATTCTTCTCGCCGGGCCCACGGGGCCCGGAGCATCGAGGTAACGAAGCCCGACTTCAAATGGCGGTGCCGGCCAACCATGACATTTTCGAGCGCTGTCATGTTTTGAAAGAGCCGTATGTTTTGGAATGTCCGGCTGACTCCGAGGGCGCAGATCTGGTCGGGCGCCAACCCATTGACACGCTTGTCTCCAATGAAAATATCGCCGCCGTCCGGCGTATAGAAACCCGTGATCATGTTGAAAAAAGTTGTCTTACCGGCGCCGTTGGGACCGATAAGGCCGACAACCTGCCGTTCGTCAATCTTCAGGTCCACGTTGTTGACGGCGAGGAGTCCTTCGAACCTCTTGGTTGCGTCACGAATGTCCAGGATAGCCATGATTACTCGCCTCGCTCCGACCGTTCGCCGGGCCTGCCAGGAGAGGGCTGGGGCGACTCGATAGGGCTGGTCGGGGGCTCGCCAAGCGCATCCTCCCGGAAGCCAGCAATCTCCGCCGGCCTGTCGGACACTTCTTCCTGGACGGCCTCGAACTCGGCAATGCGCCGGGGCGAGGGTGATAAGCCCTGTGGCCTGACGATCATCATGATCACAAGCAGGAGCCCGAATATCACGAGTCTGAGCTCCTGACCCGAGCGATCGGCGAGATCCCAGGGAAGCTGTTCGACGAGCCAAACGGGACCTGCCTGGATGAATTCTGGGATGAAGAAGACGTTGAGGCCGCCGTCGACGATGGAGACGAGGGTCACATCGCGGAGGATTTCGGGCATTCCGGCGAGGATGAAGGCCCCGAGCACGACGCCGCGAACGCTCCCCATGCCGCCGATGATGACAATGGCGAGGACGTTAATTGACACGAGGAGCTGGAAGTCGGAGGGCGTAACGGCGGCAAAATGGCTGGAGCGGATGGCTCCACCGAGCCCGCCAATGGCCGCGCCAAGACCGAAGGCGAGGAGCTTGTAGTGCACGGTGTTGATGCCCATTCCCTGGGCGACGTCCTCGTCCTCGCGAATAGCTTCCCAGGCTCGGCCGGTACGTGAGCTGCGTAGCTGCTCGGCAACGAACCCCACGACGAGCGCGCAAACAATCGACAGGTAAAAGGCCTCGGTATTGCTGGTTAACTCGCCGCCGATTGTAAAGAGACCGATGTCTATCTCTGGGAACGGTTCGGCATTCCCCACCTCGCGAATGCCGAACACGCCGTTGGTGAGACTATCGGCGTTGGTGGCGATGATGCGGATGATTTCACCGAACCCGAGCGTGACGATAGCCAGGTAGTCGCCGCGTAGCCGCAGTACCGGCACGCCCAGCAGCACGCCGATGAGGCCCGCCAGTGAAACGCCAGCGATGATGATCAGCCAGAAGCCCGCATCGATCTCGCCGAGCGGCGCGTTCGACGCGGTTGTGCTCATTACGGCCCATGTGTACCCGCCGATCGCAAAGAAGGCGACGAAGCCGAGGTCGAGCAAGCCGGCGTAGCCGACCACAACGTTGAGGCCGAGGCCGAGGACGATGTTGAAGGCAACGAGGAAGAGCACGAAAGTCCGTGGCTCGGCGCTAGGCCCGAGCTCAATCGTCAAGGGCAGGCTGGCGAGAACCAGGATCGCCGCCAGCATGCGAAAGTCAGCGCCCTTCCAGACATGCAGCCCGTAAGCCACGGCGAAGGCCACCGGAAGGACAATCACGAGTTCCTCAGGTAGCCACTCGTCAGGCAGCTCTCCCATGTTGATAACCACGAGGATGGTCAGCGCCAACAACAACAGGTTGGCCATGGGGCTGCTCGTGCCGAGCAAGATGAATAGAGTTATGGCAATGAGGCTGAACGCCTGCGGCGAGCTGCGCGTCTCCTGGGGGAAAAGCAGGACGAGAATCACCGGAATAAAGATCCAGAGTGTCTGCACTCGTGGGTCTACACGCTCCCAGGCGTTGCCAACCGGCCTCAGTTGACGACCAGCGACGCGGAAAGGAGCACGGATCGCCTGTCCAAGCGCCGAACGAGCCTTAGCCATGGTCTGCTGGACACGGCTGAAGGGGTCGTCGGGCTGGTAGACTTCTTCTTCCGCCATCTTCTAAGCCCGCTTCTTGCCCACTTCTTCGCCGAAGATCCCATTGGGCCTGAAAATCAATACCAGCACGAGTAGCGAGAAGGCTATCGCGTCCTTGTAGCCGCTGATCTCTTGTCCCCACTCAGGCCGGCCGACAGCGTTGCTGAACGAGATGCCTCCCTGGACGCCGAGCGTCTCAGCAAAGGCGATGAAGTAGCCGCCGACCATCGCTCCGGGGATGCTGCCGATGCCGCCAAGTACGGCGGCGGTGAAGGCCTTTATTCCAGGTATGAAGCCCATGGTGCCTGTCAATGTGGGGATGTACATCGCGTACATCACACCGGCGGCGCCGGCGAGGATAGCGCCGAGGAAGAAGGTTAGCTGGATGGCCCTGTCCACGTTGATGCCCATCAAGGCCGCTACATCCTTGTCCTCCGCCACTGCTCTGATTGCCTTCCCGGCTTTGGTCAAGCGCACGAAGTAGAACAGCCCAAACATGAAGACGAAGGACATCACAATGAGGAATATCTGGTCGTAGCGGATTGCGGCATCGGCCAGGTCGAACCGGCCCTGCGGGAAGACGCGAGGTACCGACTGTGGCCGTCCCTGGATGATTACAGTGACCAGCTGGGAGAGGAATATCGATGCGCCGATGGCACTGATCAGCGGGACCAGGCGTGGCGCGCGGCGCAGTGGCCTGTAGGCGATGCGCTCGAGCAGCAAGGCGCTGCCGCCCGACATGCCCATGGCCGCGATCATTGCCAGCAGGACAACCAGGGCTGAGGCGTCATCGTGCAGATCGGCGGTTCTATCGAAGACCCAGAGGCCGGCGAACGCGCCAAGCATAAAGATCTCGCCGTGGGCGAAGTTAATCATCTGCAGGATGCCATAAACCATGGTGTAGCCAATGGCGATCAGCGCGTAGAGCCCGCCAAGGGCCATCGCGTTAGCGATCTGTTGTTGCCAGATCGCCGGGACCGGGTCGATGAGCGGCGTGTACTGGACCAGCAGATAGGCGGCGGCCAGCAACAGCAGCACGAAAAGCGGCATAACCAGATTGGCCGGCACGAACGGAAGACGTGCCGCTAGTTGGTCACGCACTTGCCAGCCTCCGCTTCTGGACATTCAAGTCCCGAATCCTCAGTGGGCCTCAACACAAAGTATGGGGCGCGGCGCCTATTTACCAGCACCGCGCCCCATTTAGAGCTTCGGAAGTTTCCTAGCCGTTACTCAATGATTACGAACTCGCCGCCCTGGACCGAGCAAAGCACCAGGCCGAGCTCTTCGGGGGTCTCACCGACACGGTCACCGTTCTCGTCGAACGCGATGGAGCCGGTGATACCGTCGTGGCTTGCATTCTCTACCGCGTCGCGTAGCGCAGCCGTATCGATAACAAGCTCACCACCGTCATCCTCAGCAACCTCGTTGATCGCGATGAGAAGGATGTAGGCCGCGTCCGAGTACTGACCCGCAAACGGGGTCGTAGGCACCTGGCCGATGGTCTCCTCGAAGAACGTGAGGTAGTCATCGGGCAGCTCACCGGCACAACCGGCGAAGACTGCGCCTTCGGCGACGTCGGGGTCGGGAGTGATGAAGTCGTTGACGGAAGCAACGCCGTCGTCACTGATGAAGCCGCCCCCATAACCGGCGCTGTTCAAGGCAGCCGCGATCAGCTGACCTTCGGGGTTGAAGCCCTCAAAGATCGCGACGTCCGGGTTGTCGTCGGCAATGCGGCTGGCGAGGGCCGAGAAGTCCGTGTCGCCACGGTTGATCTTCTCCCGCGTCACGGTTACGCCACCCTCTTCGAGGGCGTCCTGTGCCGCATTGGCCAGGTCCTCACCGTAGGGCTCGGTGTCGTCGATCACATAGGCGGTCGTTGCACCCAGCTCATCGATTGCGTAAGAAGCCTGCAGCACGCCCTCCGCCGAGTTGCGGAAAGCGGTCCGGAAGAAGAACCTCGGTTCCGGCTGCTCCAGCGTCAGGTCCGAGCGAGTGGCCGAACCAGAGATCATCACAACCGAGTTCTCCTGGTACAGCGGGATTACCGCCTGCGTGCCACCGCTGCATGTCGGTCCCGCGATACCGACCAGGTTCGGTATGTCGAGCAGCCGCTCGGCTGCCGTCGTGGCGATAGCAGCGTCGGAACAGCCGTCATCCTCGGCGACGACGTCGATGTCGTGTCCGAGAATCTGCTCTTCGTTGTCCGCCTGCCACTGCGCGACACCCACGATCGCGCCGTCCCGCGAGTCGATACCCAGGTTAGCGTCCGGGCCGGTCAACGGTGTTGAGACACCGATAACGATCGCCTCGCCCGCGGCGATGCGAATCTCTTCGCCGGCCGCTGCGTCATCATCGTCGTCCCCGGTAACGGCTTCCTCTTCCGTGGCCTCGTCCTCTGTTTCCTCTTCCGTCGCTACGTCGGTGTCGTC
>WHTO01000153.1 GCA_009377665.1 Dehalococcoidia bacterium | reverse complement strand
GGCTGCACATCTACAATCATCACCGTCGACACACAGCCATCGGAGGCTTCCCTCCCATCAGCCGTGTCACCAACCTCCCGGGAAAGTACACCTAGCGCCTGCCATGGCCCGCACTGTCCAACATCGGTCCCGAGAAGTGCCGCGTTGTACGCGCCTCTGGGTATAAGTCTCAGCTTATACGGCCATTAACGGTTGGCCGTTGCTCGCGCCGCTGGCCACCGGAAAATGAAACATCAGGGCAGTAAGCATTTCTTAACGAATAGATAACGTGGGGGGAACTATGACGGAGGCGAACTATTGGACACGGCTTCAGCGGAGGCAGCTGACGCGCAGGAGGTTGCTACAACGCAGCGGATTTGCGGCCGCCGGACTCGGCGCATACGCGACGGTCGGTTGCGGAGACGACGACGATGACGACGATGACGATGACGATCAGGGCGCCCCAGGCGCCACCGGGACAGAAGGCGCCAGTGGAGAACAACCGTCCGATTCAGGAAGTCCCCAACGTGGCGGCACTCTGACACAAATCCAGGAGGACGACCTCCCGGACCTGAACCACGTGAACCAGGTCACGAGCAGCCTCCATGGATCCCTGGGCTCGGTTGCCAACGGGGTCATCCAGCACTCACCCACAGGCGAAATAGTCCCAGACCTGGCAAGCGAGTGGGAGCAGCCCGAGCCCAACACCTACATTTTCACCTTCCACGAGGGCGTGACCTGGCACGACGGTGAGCCCTTTAGCCCCGAGGACGTGAAGGCCACGTTCGAGTACATCCTCAGTGACCCCAGTCCGGCTCGGCTTCACTCGCGGAAGATAGACTACCTTGCCAACGTCGACCCTGCCGGCATCACAGTCCCCGACGAGCGCACGCTGAGCATGGTGCTGTCTCAGCCGCGCGGCTCGTTCCTGGATTCGATAGCTGTTGGCTGGATGACGATCGGCCCGGCGGGCATCTTGACGAGCGATCCGGCTTTCCTGGACACGAACGCCGTCGGGACGGGCGCCTTCATGCTCGACTCGTATACGCCCGGATCGAGCGTCACGCTGGTCCGCAACCCGAACTACTTCCTTCCCGATGAGCCCTACGTCGACGAACTGACCACGCTCCTCACGGTCGACCAGGCAACCGCCCTGACCACATTCGAAGCCAGGAGAGCCGTAATGAGTGGCATCAGGGCGCCGCTCGACGTGAATCTCGCCGAGCAACTGGAAAGTAGGACCGACATGGTGGTCGAGTACAAGATCCAGTTCGGTCACGCGGTCTTCTATCCCAACCACCAGCGGGAGCCGTTCTCCGACCCGCGCGTACGCAGGGCAATGAACATCGCTATTGACCGGCAGCAGGCACTGGAGGTGCTGAACGGTGGACAGGGCGAAGTCGCGGCCTTTATATCGCCGGGCCCATTCGAATACCCACGCGACGAGCTGGCTCAGGTCCCGGGATACCGCGAGGACAAGGAGGCCGACCGCCAGGAAGCGCGCCAGCTACTCGAGGCTGCCGGCTTCGCCGACGGCCTCGAGGTCTCGATCATGCAGCGCGCACCGAGCCCGCAATGGGAGGCCTGGTCAATCTTCATGCAGGATCAATGGCAGCAGATCGGACTGAACGTCAGCATTCAGCCGACGGAGCAGGAGTCCTTCAACCTGCGCCGCAACGAGCTCGACTTCGATGTCTATGTCGGAGCGGGAACCTCGCGGGAACTGGGCGATCCATTCTTCGCGGCCGCGCAGATCGGCCCCGCCAACGACTTCGGCTTCGACGACCAGGAGGCGCTGCAACTGTTCGAGGCGCAGGTTGGAGAGGCCGATGAGGAGGCCAGGCGCCAGCTCGTGCGCCAGTTGGAGGACAGGCTCTTCGAAATTGCAGCGTACTTCCCGCTCTTCCATGAGACGGCCCCGTTCGCGTGGTATCCGGAGGTCCGGAACTATGTCGCCCCGGAGGGGTCACCGTTCGCGGGTGTGCGCCAACTGAGCAGGGTGTGGCTCGCGGGATGACCAATCGCCCCGCAACCGCCAGGCATGCCGCGACGAACTCACGGGGAAAAATGGGGTGCATGAATGGCTGACATCAGGAACGAGTTTGGCCGGATAACCGACGAGGGCGTCGCGGACCTCCGACGCAGAGTAGGTTCCTATTACGCAGGTGGTAGCAGCGTTGAGATAAACCCCGAGCTGCTCATCCGTTACGCCATAGGGATGGGCACCCACAACAGCCTGTACCGAGATGCAGCGTACGCCAACGCGAGTGTTCACGGGTCGCTGGTCGCCTTTCCGACGTTTCTGAACGCGGTCAAGCACACAAGCGGGACACCTGTAGGTGGGCTACCGGGCGTCCAGAGCTTCCACGGCGGCAACCGCTGGCGCTGGTACCGACACGTGCGCCCCGGGGACGTCATCTCCGCGACCTATAGACCGAGCGAAATCCTGGAGAAGCCGAGCAGCTACGCGGGTCGAATGGTGATCGTATATGCCGACGTCATCTACATGAACCAGGATCACCAACTCGTAGGACGCGCCGGTGGCTGGAGCATCCGGACTGAACGCGGCGCCGCCCGCGAGAAGGGCAAGTACTCCTCCGTCAAGAAAGAGAGCTACTCGGCCGAGGACCTGGAGCGAGTGTGGGCGGCGTACGACGGCGAGAGAGTCCGCGGCGACGAACCTCGCTACTGGGAAAATGTGGCCGTTGGCGACAAGCTTCCTCCCCTGACCAAAGGCCCCCTTCGCATCATTGACATCGGCCTGTCGGGCGGCGTCGGAGGCGGATCGGGACCCGTCGGAAGGGGAGCTGGGGGCGAGGGTTCCCACTATTACATGTTCCAGGCCTACCGGGATCACCCCGGATACTCCGAACCCGATCCCGAAACCGGTATGCCGGATCATCCTCACCGGGGTCACTGGGAAGACCTGATGTCTCAACTGATTGGCGTCCCCGGCGCATACGACGTCGGGCCGCAGCGCGCGGCGTGGATGGCGGAAGTCGTCGTCAACTGGATGGGAGACCGAGCATTTCTCGCTGAGCTCGACTGCGAGTTCAGGCGCTTCAACATCGAAGGCGACACCACCACGGTTGGGGGTACGGTGACCGACCGGGGCGTAGCTGGCGACCAGCACTTTGTCGACATCGAAATAGAGTGTCAGAACCAGCGTGGAGAGGTGCATGCTCCTGGCAGGGCACGGGCCATTCTGCCAACAAAGTCGGGGGAGGGAGTAGTCCCAGGATGACACAGGCTGGATTGGTTACAGACGAGCGGGGGTTGGATCAGCTCACCGCCGAGGCGGAAGCTCTCATCGGCGTCCCGCTCAGGAGAAACGTCGTCAGAGACCTGGCGACAGCCGGCACGATGCACTCGTTTTGCAAGGGCATCGGCAATCGCAACCCGCTGTTCCTGGACCAGACACCCGCCAGGTCATCTGTGTGGGGCAACCTGGTGGCGCATCCTCTCTATCTCTACGGCGTTGACGATACCTACGTTGCCCCTGGTTTCGCGGGATATCACAGCCTTTATGGAGAGGTGGACTGGGGATTTTCACTCCCCATCCTCGAAGGGACCAGGATCGCCAGTAAGGCAGCCGTCGAGCGAGTCGACGTCGTCGAGACCGCCTTCGCGGGTGCGACTCCTCGCCAGAGGTCGGTGGTGGAATTCGCCGATAGCCAGGACAGGACGCTTGCCACAGCCCGCATAACCATGCTCAGACCGTCGCGGGCGGCAACGCTCGAGAGGGGTCTCTATAGCGCCCTAGAAAAGCACCGTTACACACCGGATGAGCTTGACCTCGTGGCGCGCTCATACGACGAGGAGAAGATCCAGGGCGAGCGGCCGCGGTACTGGGACGATGTCGAGGTGGGCGAGGACCTGGTGCCAGTGGTCAAAGGCCCTCTCACCTCTGAAGACATGCTTGCCTTCATCCGCTCCATCCGGCCGACGCGGCTGTTCGCCGACGCCATGCAGGATATGCGCAGACATCCTGGGGCCTTCTTTATCGACCCGGAGATAGGTATGCCCGATTCCTGGGAAGAGGTCTGGTTCAAGGACAAGGTCGCGCAGTCATGCGGCTTCCCCGCAGCCCACGAGACTGGGCTGCAGCGAGTTGCCTGGGTTGGCGACCTGCTGACTAACTGGTGCAGTGACCATGGCTTCCTCGCCAGGCTCCAACTGCGCCTCACCCGGCCATGCATCAACGCGGACAGCACCTGGTCGATGGGACGAGTCGCCGGCAAGCGGCGCGAGGGCGAAAAGTACCTGGTCGACCTGCAGGTGTGGGCGGAGAACCAGCGAGGTGAGAGGACCGCCGAGGGCGTTGCCGAAGTGCTTCTCCCCTCTCGAGACCCGCAATCCCTTCCGGTCCCACTCCAGCTAGGCGCTGGCCGGGACGGGTAATGCTCGAATCCATAAGGGTCGCGCAGGTTGGCGGCCGGGCTGCTGCTGAGTTCGCCGGGCGAGTCTTCGCCGATCTCGGCGCCGGCGTCACCGCGTTCTACCCGCCCGAACACAGGTCGCCGCCCTACCTCGAAAGGGGCAAGGAGATTGTCCGAGCCCCTTCGCTGGAAGAGCTCGGTAACAACCTGACCGCGGCGATCGATGGCTTCGACCTGGCGGTCGTGGGAATGACGCGGACCGATCGCAAACGGCTGAATCTCGATTTTGAACACCGGCCGGACTCCCGCTTGAGAGTCGCCCTGGTTACTCCCTTCGGCGAGAGCGGACCGTACGCCGATTGGCAAGGAACCGACCTTGAGTGCCAGGCGCTGGGTGGGGCTTCTCTTTCTGTCGGGAAGAATGACCGACCGCCCTTGCCTTACCCGGGCAACCAGAGTGGCACCCAGGCTGGCCTGGTCGCAGTCACGGCCCTGCTTGCTGCCCTCCAGCGAGACGTCTCTTCGACCGAGGTGATCGAGGTCAGCGAGAGCGATGTCTGGGCAACGTTCCACACGGGAACCGGGATCGTGAACTGGATCTTCCACAACCGCAAGCGACAGCGAGCAGGCCACCGGGTGGCCGATGGCCTGTACCCTCACCAGCTGTTCCGTTGCGCCGATGGCTGGGTAGCCGTCGACTGCGCCGAGGGACGGCAGTGGCGACGGTTCCTGGAGGTCGTGGGGCACCCTGAGTGGTCGAAGGAGCCGAACTTCAAGGATCGCCGCGCGCTTGACGCCGACAGGACCGACGCACTCCTCAGCGACTGGTTTCAGGCCAGGACGCGCGACGAGGTGTTTGCCGCCTGCCGCGCGGCGGCCATTCCTGCGGCTCCCGTGCTGTCCCTGGAAGAAGCAGTTTCGCTAGAACAACTCGCGGCACGACAGTTCCTCATCGCCGACGCCGGCCGGGTCTATCCAGGTCTCCCCTTCAGGGAGTCAGCGCCGGTGGCAGCGTCCCCTCGCCCTGGCGTCCAGGTATGAAACCGCTGGCCGGGATCAAAGTCCTGGACTTCGGCTGGGTCCTCGCCGGTGCTCTCCCCGGGCACATGCTGGGTGACCTCGGCGCCGACGTGATCAAGGTCGAGTCCCGCAGCCGGCTCGACTACATGCGGCAGGGGCGGCCGATCATCGGCACCGAGCCTGATCCCGAACAGAACCCGATGTTCCACAGCGTCAACCGCAACAAACGCAGTCTCGCGATCAACCTCAAGCACCCGGAGGCGCCCAAGCTCCTCGAGCGGCTCATGGCCCAGGTGGACATCGTCATCGAAAACTTCTCGCCGGGTGTCCTCAAGCGCCATGGACTCGGATACGACGACGTGGCCTCGGCCACCCCGCGGCTCATCTACCTGTCGCTCAGCGCCGTCGGGCAGGACGGCCCGCTCAGCGACTTGAGGGCCTACGCGACGATCATCCAGGCCCTGAGTGGCCTCGATGATCTCACTCGATACCAGGACGAACCGCCGATCGGCCTCGAGTCTTCCTTCG
>WHTO01000012.1 GCA_009377665.1 Dehalococcoidia bacterium | reverse complement strand
TGTAGGGCCCTATGCGCAAAGTCGGCTCGGCAACGTCGTCGCCGAAGTTGATCAGGAAGTCGATGGCAGGCGGGAGGGCGACGAAGAAACCGAAAGCGAGACCAGACAGGAAGGACAACCCGGTGCCCAGCACGATGGGCAGCATCCAGCGCCGCTCCTGGGGAGTCAGACCGGGCGACACGAAGGCTATCAGCTGCCACACCAGCACAGGCATCGACGCGGCGAGCGCCATCAGCAACGCGATCTTGAAGTATGACGCGATAAACTCGAGCGGCTCGGTCTGAATGGGCCGGAATCCCGGGCGGGCGCTTTCAGCCGGCATCAACAGGAAGTCCATCACCTCTTTCGCGAAATAGAACGAGACCGCAGTGGTGATGACCATGGCGCCGGCGCAGATCATCATCCGCGTCCGCAGCTCGGCAACGTGCTCCAGGATGGTCATGGACCTCTCCTGGAACTCGGACCGTTCGGGGGCCGGCGGTGGCTCGGGCGAGTGAGGACGTGTCGTCGTGGCCACCGGGGTCAGTCCTCGGTTTCGCGGCGCCGGCCGGCGCTGCGAGTTCTCCTGGCGGACGCTCCACTCGACCCGTTCGAGCTCGAATGGCTTGCGGGTTGCTCGGGCTGGTCGGGCTGCTCCTCGGCATCCACGAACTCGCCCTCAATGGCAGCGCCCGCCTCGCGCAGGTCCTCCTCCACCAAAGAGCCGGTGGCGGTAAGCTCGCGCCGCAGGTCGCGAAGCTCCGACCTGGTTTCCTCCAGCTCCTGCGTCAACTCGTTGAAGCCTTCCCCGAGCTCCTGCCGGACATCGAAGGCGTAGCGGCGCAGGGTGCGCACGCCCTTGCCGATCTCACGAGCTGTCTGTGGCAGCTTGTCGGGGCCGACGACGAGGAGGGCCACGAGCAGGACCATCGTCAGCTCGAAGAGGCCGACACCGAAGAATTGCATAGCTGCCCTAGCCTAGTTGATGAGGTTCTGAAGCCCGAGTGTTCCTCGCTTCAGTCTTCGACACCGTGGTCTTTGAGGAAGTCCACGGCATCCTGCACTGTGATGATCTTCTCAGCGTCCTCGTCTGAAATCTCAAGAGCCTGGCCGTCCGTCGAGAATTCCTCTTCCATCGACATGATCAGCTCGACAAGGTCGAGCGAGTCAGCGTTGAGATCATCGACGAAGGAAGCGGTTGATAGAACCTGCTCGTCTTCCACACCAAGCTGGTCGACGATGATCTTCTTTACGCGGTCATAGACTGTGGCCACTGTGGCTCCTTTTCTGAATCCTGGTTAAAGCGTCCCGCTCGGGGTCCCCTGTAAGACTGATTGCACCAAGAACGCCGTTCACGAACCTTCCTGAGCTTTCGCCTCCATAAGTCTTCGCCAGCTCAACAGCGTCGTTGATGGTAGGGCTCAGCGGTGCTTCATTATTGTGAAGCAATTCGTAGACGGCAAGACGGAGGATGTTGCGGTCGACCGCGCCCATCTGCTCCAGCTTCCAACCCGGCGCCGTCTTGCGGATCGTCTCGTCTATCGCCACCGCGTTTGCGCTCACCCCTCGCACAAGCTCAGTGGTCATCTCGGCCGCCTGCGGGTCATCGATCCGCTCGCTCAGTTGACGTTCGAGACATTCTTCCAGCGGATGCCCGGCCACATCGGCCTCGTAAAGCGCCTGGAGCGCGGCGACCCTCGCCTTACGCCTCGGTGTGGTCGCCATCTACATCGCCAATCCGCCGTCCACGCTCAACACCTGGCCGGTAATGTAGGCGGCCTCTTCCGAACAGAGGAACGCGACGGCGGGCGCGATTTCGGCTTCTGTTCCGAGTCTCTGCATCGGTATTATCTCCAGGTAGTACCGCTCTTGCTCCTGGCGCAGATCCGAAGTGAGCTCGGTCTTGACAAGGCCGGGAGCGACGGCATTGCAGGTGACATTCCTGGTCGCCATCTCGCGGGCTATAGCTTTGGTCAGTCCGATCATACCCGCTTTGGAAGCGGCGTAATTGGCCTGGCCAGCGTTTCCGCGCAAACCCCCCACACTGGTTATGTTGACTATTCGACCCCACCTCTGACGCATCATCTGGCGCACGGCCGGGCGTATGCAGTTGAAGGCCGCCGTCAGGTTCAGGTCCAGCACGGACTGCCATGCGTCGTCGGTCATCCGCATGACGAGGCTATCGCTCGTCGTACCCGCGTTGTTGATCAGTATGTCGATGGCGCCAAGCTCATCGACGACGCCGCCGACGAGGCGATTACAGTCCGCAGCCTTCCGTACGTCTGCCTGGATCACAGCAGCCCTGCGGCCGAGCGCCCGGATCTCGGCCGCCACGGCCTGGGCCTGATCGGGGCTCTTGCTGTGATTGATCGCGATATCGGCGCCACACGACGCCAGGACACGGGCGATCTGCGCGCCGATCCCGCGTGACGAGCCAGTGATCAACGCGCTCCTGCCGCTGAGGTCGATCATGACGGCGATCTCGTCGCCAGGTCATCGACCGTGCTGACACTCAGGGTCGACATCCCGACATCGATTCTCTTAACCATTCCGGTCAGCACGTTCCCCGGGCCGAATTCGACGAACCGCCCCACTCCGCGGCCGAATCATGGTCCGCACGCTGTCCTCCAGATTACGGGATTGCTTATCTGCTGAATGAGCTCTTCCGCCAGGCCGCTGCCCGAGGTAAGAGCCCGCCCGCTGGTGTTGGCGACGACCGGCACCTCCGGGTTGCCGAAGTCGATGCCGGACGCAAAGCGAGCCAACCCATTCGCCGCCGGCCGCATGAGGCTGGAGTGGAACGCCCCGCCGACCTTTAGCTCGACGGCCCTTTTGATGCCGAACCCGCGGGCGCGCTCGATGGTTCTCCTGACCGCGTCAAGCGTACCGCCAAGCACGACCTGGCCGGGGGCGTTGACGTTGCAGACCTCGCTACCGGCGTCCGCGGCCAGCGCCAGCGCCTGCTCGATGTCCGCTCCGAGGAGGGCAACGAGACTCCCCGGACTTGCCTCCCCGGCCTGCTGCATGAGGCGGGCGCGCTCGTTGACCAGTCGTAGGCCGTCGGCGAATGACAGCGAGCCCGAGGCCACAACCGCCGAGTATTCACCGAGGCTGTGGCCGGCCAGGCAGCGCGGCCTGGAAAGCAGGCCCGTAGCCTCGGCGGCCTTAAGGGCGGCCAGGCTGGCGACGAAAACGGCCGGCTGGGTATGCACCGTCATCGTGAGCGTCTCGTCCGGCCCATCCTTGATCAAGTCGGCGAGCGAGTAGCCGAGGACCTCCTCGGCTTCAGCGAAAAGGGCGGCGGATTCGCTGAAGGCAGCGGCAAAATCGAGCGACATCCCGATCTGCTGGGCACCCTGTCCGGGGAAGATCCAGGCGTCCTCGCCGTCGGGCAGGGCGGCGAGGTCGATGAGGGGCTTCAAGCCCTCGCGGTCGCCGATCGCGGCGACCGCCTGGCGGCACGCGGGCCGCTCAGTGAAAGACGGCGGTCAGGACGGACGCTGATCGGGCAGCTCCGGCGTCTTGATGTCGAGCACCTGGCGCCGTTTGTAGGTCCCGCAGACCGGACAGGCATTGTGTGGCAGCCGGGGGCTGCGGCACTGGGGGCAATCAACCAGGCCCGGAGCGTCGGCGCGCAGGTGGCTGCGTCGCTTTCCCTGGCGGGACTTGGGGTACTTTCGCTTTGGCAGAGGGGGCATTGCTATTCCTTGCTTGGCTGGGTCTGCAGCTCATTGAGGGCGGACCAGCGAGCGTCTATCGGGCGCTCGTGCTGGTGTTGCTCGGCTGAATCATTCAGGTCAGCGCCGCAGACGGCGCACAGGCCACGACAATCGGGCCGACAGAGCGGGGCAAGCGACCCCGCCATCAGGCGATACTGCCGGATTGGCTCCGTGAGATCAAGAATGTGGTGCTCGTCGATCAGGAATGCCTCGGGGTCTTCGGGGGCCGGAAGCCGCTGCCCGTTAACGATGTCGATCGTCGGGTGGTAGATCTCTTCGATCGTCACCCTGAGCGGGGCCTCGAAAGGTGTTAGGCAGCGCGCACAGTCCTCGCCCACGAGCAGCTGCAGGCGGGCCGCGGCCAGTACACCACCGGGGGTGCGGGTCAGAGTCACGTCTCCTTCGACGGGTACCTGCTCTCCGCCATCTATCACGGCAACCTCCTCGCGGAGGCCCTCATAGCGGCGGGTGGCGCCGGTGCTTTCCTGGAGAAGCTGGGCTACGTTGAATTCCACGGCTGCCACATCCAGTATAGGGACGACCCAAGCGCGGAAGCGCGGAACCCGACGCCCTCATTGAAGCGCTAAGCGGTCTCCGCGATAATGGCCGTTCACACCTCCCACCGCTCCAGGAAGGCCCACTTGACGCTCGTCTCCGACCTATTCGCCCTCCAACAGATAGACACCGACATCGAGTCGCGTCGCGGCTCCCTCCAGCTCTTTGAGGCTCAGCTCGAGGAACCCGATGGGCTCGATGACCTGCGCGGGCAGCTCCAGGAGGTGAGGGAGCGCCTCAGGGACCTCAACGTCACCGAGAAAGATCTAGAGCTCAAGGACGGGGAGGTGACGCAACACCTCTCGGACATGGAGAAGAAACTGTACTCAGGCTCCGTGCGCTCCCCCAAAGAGCTCACGGACCTGGACAATGACGTCAAGATGCTGCGCCGGCAGCGCCAGGCGCTCGACGAGCGTGTCCTTCTGCTCATGGACGAGGTCGAGACCGCTCGCGCAGAGGAAACCAGCATCCATCGCGACCTCACGCAGCAGGAGGACGCCTGGGCCCAGCGCCGCCAGCAGCTGACGAACGAACGGGACGCCACGCAACAGGCCATCGAGCAGCTGGAAGGTAAGAGACGCGAGGCCAACGCCGAAATCCCGTCGGGCGCCCTGAGTCAGTACGAAGACATGCGCAGCAGGCGACGCCCGGCAATCGTCGCCCTGTCACGAGGCGTCTGCGGCGGATGCCGCGTTGAGCTGCCCGATCACATCGTGAAGGCGGCGCGACTATCGCGGACGCTGACCAACTGCGGTAGCTGCAACCGTATCCTGTACGCGCTGTGAAGCGGGCCTGCGGCTACTTCCGCGACACCGGATCCCCGGAAAGCCTCGCGGAACAGAATCAAACCTTCCTCGACTATTGTTCTGGGTCGGGACACGAGGTAGCCGCGACCTTCCGTGACCGCGGGGACGAGCGCCGGGGCTTCATCGACCTCGTTCGCTATCTGCAGGATCCCCGCGGAGATGTCCCTCTGACAGTAGTACCGCGCGTTTCGGCACTCGGGGATTCAAGAGAGGTCGTTGTAGCCTCCTATCTCGGGCTGGGAACGTGCGGCACCCTGGTTCTTGTGCTTGACCAGACCGACGTTTTCGGCGCCTACGCGACGCGCTCCAGCGCGGCCGACGGAGCCGGCGAACGGGTTCGGGCGGCGATGCAGAAGAGGGCTCTGCGGGGGGAGGTTCTCGGACGCCTCCCATTCGGCTACCGCGCGGGTCCTTCACGCCGGCTGCAGATCGTCCCATCCGAAGCGAACGTCGTGAGGTACATCTTTTCGATGTACGTGCGCGAGGGCCTGGGTGTGCGCTCAATCGCGCGGCGTCTCAATGAGGAAGGCCACCGCACCCGGCTCGGAAACATGTGGACTATGGTCAGCGTGCGCGACGTCCTGCGTAACCGCGCCTACCTCGGAAATTACAACCGGCTGGGCGTACGCATCCCCGGTAGCCATTCACCGCTGGTCGCTATGGACGACTTCCGTCGTGCGCAGGAGCAACTGGCCTCACGTCGCAGCCCGGGCACGGCCCGTGGGTCCAGCGGCGGCTTCCTGCTGTCCGGGCTGGTCTACTGCGCACGCTGCGGCAACCACATGATCGGCGTCAGCCGCAGGCAAACCTGGAAGCGCCAGACCGATGGCTCATCAAAGACAGCCGTCTACCGCTATTACCAGTGCCAATCGCGCACCAACCGCGGCATTTGCGAGTACAACACGACGCGAGCCCACGACCTCGAGCAAAAGATCCTGCTCGCGCTGGCAGAGGAACCGCCGGAAGGCGTCACCGTCTCCAGCGTTGACCGCGAGAGCGCGGCTCCGGTCGCCGAGGAATTGGACGGGATCGAGAGGCAGCTGCGGTCAACCGACGGACGAATGGCCCGCTTGCTCGCGGGCTCCTCCTCTTTCGATGAAGCTCTCGAAACCATGGCGGCGGCGATCGCCGGCGAGCGCCTGGACCTCGAACTGCGCCGGTACGCACTTAGCGAACAGCAAGGACCAGGCCACCACGAGGCCGTGGTGAGAAGAGAGCGGGAAGCCCTTGCTCAGCTTTGCGAGCACCCTGGCGATGTCGGGCTCGCCGAAGCGCAGGCCCTGCTGCGCTCGACGCTCGACCGGGTCGAGGTGGGCGAGGCCGTGACGATCGCACTGCGCCGCTAACGACCGGCGGCGCGCGATCCTCCGGCGACGGATGCGCGACCTAATCTCGAAAGCCGTTTAAGACGATCAATCCCCTGAGATACATCGATGGGATCCATCCTGGGACACCTGCGCCCTCAGAGCCTTGATTGGCTCGTCTTGCCGGCTGCCGTCACGCTTGCGGGGCTGGCTCTCGTGGCGCTGGACCTGGCCCTGGGCAGCCCCGTTGAGTCCTTATCGCCCGGTCGCCCGGCGTTGTTCCAACTTGAGGTCGCGCTGGTGGGTGCCCTGGCTGTGACCACCTATGGACTGATCAGGTGGGCGAGGGCGCTATCCAGGGCCAACGCGCACCTGAACGAAGCGCAAAACGCGCTGGTCTCCCAAAATGAGCATCTTGCCGCGCTCCACGAAACGAGCATGAGTCTGCTTAACGAGCACGACGACGACGACGTGCTCCACGCCATCCTCACCCGCGTCTGCAAGCTTCTCGACACGAAGCACGCGCACGTTTCCCTGGTGCAGCCAGGAGATGACGTGCTCGCCATCGTCCTTGCCACCGGCATCTTTGAGCCGGAGCTGGGGCGGCGCATCGCTCGCGGCGAGGGGGCAGTCGGTAGAGCCTGGGAAAGCGCCCGGCCGCTGGCCGTCAACGATTACCCGCGCTGGCCGGACAGGATCGTCCAGAGGACCGGTCCACCACTGGCTGCTATGACAGCCGTGCCTATCATCTCGAAAAGATTGGTTATCGGCATGCTTGGCGTCGGCTACCTGGAGGAAGGCCGGCGCTTTACAAGCGCCGACCTGACCGCCCTGGATCGTTTCGCCACCCTGACCGCGGTTGCGCTCGAGAACGCGCGGCTAAACGCGGCCCTCCAGGGACGCCTTGCCGACCTCGAACAGACCGGCGCGGCGCTTCGCGACAGCGACGAGCGATTCCAGCTGGTGGCGCGTGGTACGCGAGACGTGGTGTTCGATTGGGATACCCGGCGGCAGGTTTCGCTGTTCGGCGGAGCGATCCGCAGTCACTTTGGGTACAACGTCTCGGACGTCGACCTCGGCTGGTGCGTAAGACATATCCACCCCGAAGACGTCCGCGTGGTCTGGTCTTCACTCAAGCGCTCGTTGGCATCGGGCAACGACTGGTCGCAGGAGTTTCGCTTCAAGAACGCCAACGGCGACCATGCCGACATCCTGGGCCGCGGTACGGTCATTCGCGACAACGAAGGCAAAGCCATCAGAATGGTCGGCTCGATGGTCGACATCAGCGACCGGGCCGCGGCCGAGCGCGCCCTGCAGGCAAGCGAGGAGCGGTTCCGCGAGCTCTTCGAGAATGCCAGCGACGCCATCTATACAGTCGACCTGGAGGGCAGGGTCACCTCCGCCAACGGCGCCTGCGCCGAACTGATGGGAATGACGACGGAAGAACTCCTGGGCACGCGCCTCGATGACTTCGTCCCCAGTGAGGAACGGCGCAAGCTGTTCGCTCTGCGCCACCGATCACGCGCCGAAGGCCGCGCCGCCACCGAGCTGGAGACGACGACGAAGCGCGGCCGGATCCGTCTCGAGGTGACGACGCGGATGATCTACGCCGATGGCAAACCAGTCGGACGCCAGGGCATCGCTAGAGACATCTCGGAGCGAGTGCAGCGCCAGCAGAGGGACGCCGTGAACAGCGAGCTCTCATTGGCCCTGGCGGAGGCGGCAACGGTCCAGGATGGGCTTCAGAAGTGCGTCGACACGCTGACGCGCCACACCGACCTGGCCTACGCGCGGATCTGGACGCTGGACGTAGACAACATGCTGATCCCACTGGCCAGCTCTGGGTTCGCAGATCTGCTCGCCAGTGTGCCCACGCGCATCGCCGTCGGGAAGTTCAAGGTTGGGATGATCGCGCGTGACCAGCGTCCACACGTTACCCACATGCTGCAGGACGATGACGAAGCGGGGGAGTGGGCCGCAGGGTGGGGAATGACCTCGTTCGCGGGCTATCCCATCATGGTGGACAACCGGCTCCTCGGCGTATTCACCGCATTCGGAATCCACCGCATCGACCAGGTCACGCTCGACCTGCTGCAGGGTGTCGTGGACCGGGTGGCAACGTTGATCGCCCGAAAGCGATCAGATGACGCCGTCCGCCGTGTCGAGCACCGCATGAACTGGCTCGTGCAGAACGCGTCGGACGTCATAATCATCCGCGACAGAGACGCCGTTATCACCTACCTCAGCCCGTCCATCAAGCGCGTGCTGGGATACGATCCTGAGGAGATCATCGGTACGACCGGTTTCCACCTGATGCACCCGGAAGACATGAAGCTTTCTCGCAAGACGCTCGATAAAGCGATGACCGACAAGGGTGGGACCACCACACCGTTTACGCTGCGTTATCGCCACAGGGATGGGACGTGGCGACACCTCGAGGGCACGGTTACGAACCTCCTGGACGACCCGGACGTGCGCGGCATGGTCACCAACGTCCGCGACGTCAGCGAGCGCGTCCTCTTCGAGGACAAGCTTCGGCAGCAGGCCTTCTACGACGGCCTGACCGGCCTTGCCAACCGTTCGCTCTTCATGCACCGCCTCGACGACACGCTTACCGGGACTGACGAGGACCATCGCGAGGTCGCACTGTTGTTCCTCGACCTCGACGGCTTCAAGCAAATCAACGACAGCCTGGGCCACCGCGCGGGTGACGAGGTCCTGAAGGTCGTCGCCGACCGGCTCAGGGGCTGTGTCCGCACCCGTGACTGCCCGGCACGCTTCGGCGGAGACGAGTTCGCCGTGCTGCTGGACGGCGTCAAGGCACCCGAGGACGTCTTTGTTATCACCGATCGGCTGCTTCTCTCTCTTGCCGCGCCGATCAACGTTGACCATCATGTTGTTCATTGCGCCGGCAGCATCGGTATCGCGTTTGGCGACTTCGTCGGAGCGACCAGCGACGACCTCCTGCGGCGAGCCGACACCGCCCTGTACACGGCGAAGAACGACGGCAAGGGACGATACGCCGTCTACGGGGAGGGCGGCTCGCGAGGCCCCCGCCCATTCGTCCTGCGCGCCGGCTAGCGCCCGCAATCCGTTAGACTTAGACGGTTCAGGAGGCCGGGTGGCCGCTGCCGCGTTGCGGCAGAGGAAAGTCCGGGCTCCACCGGGCAGGGTGCCGGGTAACACCCGGGCGTCGCGAGACGACGGAAAGTGCCACAGAAACATACCGCCCCTCGGGGTAAGGGTGCAATGGTGCGGTAAGAGCGCACCGTCGTGCTGGTGACAGCACGGTTCGGGCAAACCCCACCTGGAGCAAGGCCGAATAGGAGGGCCCCCGCCACGGCGGGGAAGGGCGCCCGGCCCTCGACCCTCGGGTTGGCCGCGTGACCCGGCCGGTAACGGACGGGCTAGATGGATGGCCACCGGCCCACCCTGGTGGGCTACAGAACCCGGCTTACAGGCCTGCTGAACCCTTGTGGAGCCCTCTCTTCCGAGAGGGCTTCGCCATTTCCCGCCCCACCAATCGGGCTAGCCGCGGCTGCGCCGCGCCGAGGAGGCTAGAACAGCCAGCGAGAAAAGCAGGGTAACCAGCGCCGCCAGGGCGAGATCAACCGAGGCGGAGGGAGACTCGAGCGCGTCAGCTATCCGGTCGGTGCGCAGGTAATCGCCGAAGACAAGGAACAGTGCCCAGACGCTCAGCCAGCAGACGACGAAGAGCCCGGCGAAGAAGAGGGCGCGCACGGCCATTCTCAGAGCATGGCACGGCCCGCACGACAGGCTCCACATTGATCCGATCGTGCGGACGTAAAGGCGTGGCGGCTCCGCCATGGGCGGAGCCGCCACTGATCCTGGTGCGCAGGCGGGGCGCCGTGACCACACCAGGAGCTAATCCCATCCCGGGGGTCCTGCTTGCTCGGCTAGACAGAGCCCTCCTTTCGCAAGGAATTCCAGCCACGCACGTCCTAGCGCAGCGCCATAGAGCGCCGCAGGAACGTGGGTAACTCAGTGTCAGCCACCTGCTCCAGCGATTCGATGCGGAGCTGGCGGATGCGCTCGTCGGCGATCGTCGCCTCGTGGTCGACAGCGAAGCCGGTCGCGATGACCGTGATCTTCACCTCGTCGCCGAGGTCGGGGTCAATCGCCGTCCCAAAGATGATCTCGGCGTCGGGGTCGACGACTTCGGCGATCACCTGGGCGGCCATGTGCACCTCACGCAGCCCGAGCGTGCGCGAGCCGGTGATGTTGAAAAGCACGCCGCGCGCGCCCTGGATGCCGATATCGAGAATCGGGCTGTGGATGGCCTGTCTCGCAGCCTCAACAGCCCGGTTCTCGCCGGCGGCGCGACCGATTGCCATCAACGCGGGTCCGGCCTCGCTCATGATCGTGCGGATGTCGTTGAAGTCGAGGTTGATCTCACCCGGCGTGGTGATCAACTCCGAGATGCCCGACATGCCCTGGCGCAGTACGTCGTCGGCCTGCTTGAAGGCCTCCTCGATCGTGACGTTCTGGTCGCAAATCGCGAGCAGGCGCTGGTTCGGGATGGTGATCAGGGTATCCACCCGGTCCTGCAGACGCTCGATGCCCTCGGTGGCCCGGGCCCTGCGGCGCGACCCCTCGAAGTCGAAAGGCCGGGTCACGAGCGCAACTGTAAGGGCGCCGATCTCCTTGGCGACTTCGGCCACGATTGGCGCGGCGCCGGTGCCGGTCCCGCCGCCCATGCCAGCGGTGACGAAGACCATCTCGGCGCCCTTGACGGCGTCGACAAGCTCCTCACGGCTTTCTTCGGCGGCGCGCAGTCCCTTGTTGGGGTCGCCGCCCACACCCAGGCCTCGCGTTACGCGGTCCCCGATGCGGATCTTGACCTCGGCCCGGCAGCGTTCCAGGGCCTGGCCGTCGGTGTTGACGGCGATGAACTCAACGCCTTCGACGCGCTCCTCGATCATGCGGTTGACGGCGTTACAGCCGCCTCCGCCCACGCCGATCACCTTGATCTGAGGCAGGCCGTCGTATCTAACTTTGTTGGACATATAGGTCCCTCCTGTGTTGGCAACCCTGGCGGGGCTCCAAGCTCGCTCTTCGGACGCTCCGTTCGCTCACCCCAATAAGTCACCCCCCGCGGCAGCGCCTCGGCACAGCATCTCGATCCTCATGCCGGGAGCAGCGCCTTCACGAGGTCACCCATCCAGCGGAAGATCCGCGGCAGAGTGGACGGGCTGGCCCCGCCGCTCGACTTGCGGACGGCGCCGTCCGGCGCCTCGCCGCCGTGCGCAGCCCACTTGAGCAAGCCGACGCTGGTGGCGTACGCCGGGTCCTGCAGGTTGTCGATGAGGCCGGTCACGCCGCGGGGATAACCGATGCGCACCGGCACGGCCAGCACCTGCTCGGCCAGCTCGTCCAGCCCGGGCAGGCGGGCGGAGCCGCCGGTCAGGATCAGTCCCGCCGAGATTTGCTCCTCAAAGCCGGCCCGCTTGACCTCGACGAAGATCATCTCGAGCACTTCCTCCGCCCTGGCCTGGATGATCTCGCAAAGCCTCCGCCGCGTGACCTGGCGCCGGCGCTCGCCACCGAAGGCGTCGATCTCGATGGCGTCGTCGGCGCTTACCTGGCTGGGGAGGGCATGCCCATAGCGCGACTTGGCGTCCTCGGCTATGTGGAACGGTGTGCGCAGGCCCACCACGAGGTCCTTGGTCAGGTGGTAGCCACCAACCGGAAGGACCGAGGTGTGATAGACGGCGCCGTCGACCCAGATGGCGATATCGGTGGTGCCCCCACCGATGTCGGCAAGGACGACGCCCTGGCGCCGTTCCTCGTCGTCGAGGACGGCGTCGCCGCTGGCCAGGGGCTGGAGGACAAGGTTCTCGACCTGCACGCCCACGGCTTCGACGCAGCGCGTCAGGTTCTGGATGGCAGACTGGGCGCCCGTGATCACGTGGGCCTCGACGTCCAGCCTCAGGCCAAACATCCCCACCGGGTCGGTCACCCCACTCTGCCCATCAACCTCGAAATGGCGCGGTAGCACGTGCATTATCCGCCGGTTGCTGGGCAGGGAAACCATACCGGCGCCATCCAGCACCCTCTCGACGTCCTCCCGCGAGATCGCCTTCTCTGAGTTCGGGACGGCGATTATGCCCCGGTTGTTGATCGAGTCGATGTGGTTGCCGGTAATGCCGACGTGGGCCGCGAGGATCCGGGTACCGGCAGCCCGCTCGGCCTTGGCGACCGAGACCCTGACCGACTCGATGGTGTCCTGGATCGAGGACACCATTCCCTTGCTGATTCCAGTCGACGGCGCCATCCCGATCCCGAGAACTCTCAGGTCGCCTTCGATGTTGCGGTCACCGACCAGTGTGCAGACCTTCGTCGTGCCGATGTCGATCGCGACGAAGGTGTTCGACTTTCTCACGATCGCTCCTCCCTTGTACTGGCGGTCCCGGGCAAAGCCCGGGCCGAAAGATGATGGTTCTGGCCGTCGTTGATGACGTGCGGCGCGGGCGAGGCGTCCATCATCACGTTCCCTCCTTTACCTCAATGCCGGACTATCTCCAAAACGGAGGTCGATCACCGAAAAAGCCAGCCCCTGGGCGCGCGCCTGGGTAAGCGTGCTCACCAGGGTGGCCAGCTTGTAGTCGTAGTCCTTGCTGTCCTCGAAGACGACGCGGATCCCTGAAGCAGTAATCACGGTCAGACCGAAGAGCCTGCTGTATTCGAACGACGCGACGTTCTCGCCGCTCAAGGCGGGGATATCCGAGCGCAGCCGGTCGATCAGGTTGATCGCGTCGGCGTCCACCCTCTCGCCAATTTGCGGCACCGTCCCGTCCACGGCGGCGATCGGGATCGTCCCGGCCGGTGGCGTTCCAACCTGTACGTCGAGCACGACGCCCTCGGCATCCACCAGGAATGCCGACCCGCCGACCTGCCAGGTGCCGATTGGAGCGCGCTCGACTATCTGGATGTGCAGGACACCCGGCCAGTCACGGCTGACCGTGGCCTCCGCCACGTATGCGTTCGCTTCGAGGCGATCCTCGACCTCGCCGGTGCGTAGAGTCAGCATGTTCTCGCCATAGGCCTGGCTGAGCTCAATAAGCGCTCCCTGGTTCAGCACGCGCACGCCCGCTACTTCGAAGCTGCGGACCTGCAGAAACGATGAGTTGTAAACGAGGACAGCCAGCCCAACGAAGACCGCGACAACCAGCGCCAGCAAAACCGCACCCTGGCCGGGGAAGGGGAGGCGCGAGAACGTCGGACTCTGCATCCGGAGCCTCGATGGCCTGGAAGCCCGGGCGGCCCGGCGTAGCGGTGACTTGCGTGGTATCGCCCGCGCCATCAGTCGTCACCCCTTGCGGCACGCTCCAGCGCCAGGTCAATGAGCTTCGTCAGAAGTTCGGTGTATGAGACACCCGCTTCCGCCCACAAACGGGGGTACATGCTGATCGGCGTGAACCCGGGGATCGTGTTTATCTCGTTCAGGTAGATACTCCCGCCGTCCTCCACGAAGAAGTCGACGCGAGCCATGCCCTCGCAGCCGATAGCGCGGTAGGCGGCTATCGCCATCTCCTTGATCTGCTGCTGCAGGTCGGCCGGGATCCGCGGCGGCACCGCGTACTTGGTGCCCACGTCGAGGTACTTGGCCTCGTAGTCGTAGAATTCGCGGCCGGGGATGATCTCGCCGAGCGGCGACGCCTCGGGACGTTCGTTGCCGAGGACGGCGCACTCCACTTCGTGGGCCGTCATCGCCCTCTCGACGAGGGCCTTCGGCCCATAGGCCAGCGCGGCGTCCATTGCCTCGCCCAGGTCCTCGCGCGACCGTACCTTGCTGATGGCGACGCTGGACCCGCCGTTTGATGGCTTCACGAAGGCCGGGTACCCGAGGTCGCCCTCGGCTCGGCGGGCGACCTCGTCCGGCGACTCCAGCCATTCCTCCCGCGACACCGCCAGGTACTCGACAACGGGAAGGCCCGCCTGCTTCCAGATCGCCTTCTGCAGCTGCTTGTCCAGTCCAATCGCGCTGGCAGCGACGCCAGCTCCGACGTAAGGTATGCCGGCCACCTTGAAGAAACCCTGGAGCGAACCATCCTCGCCGTAGGGTCCGTGGATCAACGGAAAGACGACATCCAGCCCAGACACGGCCCGCAGCACCTCGTGGCGGACGAGCAGCGGGTTAGCGTCGACCTCGGGCAGGGGCTCGTAACGCCCGGGCGCCAGCGAGCGTAGCGCCTCGCGTGTCTCACCCGGGGTGAGCCAGGTCCCGGACCGCGTGACACCCAGGGCGACCGGCTCGAAGCGCGCCGTGTCTATCGCGCCAAGGGCGCCCTGCGCCGACACAACCGAGACCTCATGCTCGCCGCTGCGTCCGCCGAAAAGGATCCCCACAGTGGTCTTACTCACGCGAATCCCTCACCGACGAGGTTGACTTCGGTTTCGAGCTCAACGCCGAAGCGCTCGCGGACGCGGGACTGAGCCGCGTCTATCAGCTGCTTAACGTCCGCGGCGGTAGCACCGCCGAGATTGAGGATGAAGTTCGCGTGCTTCTCGGAAATCTGGGCGTTACCAGCACGGGCCCCACGCAAACCGGCTTCGGCGACCAGACGCCACGACGAGTCACCGGGCGGATTCTTGAACACCGACCCGCAGTTGCGCCCTGGTGGCTGGGCCGTCGTGCGCGACCTGTCATACTCGCCCACAACCTCGGCGAGCCTGTCGGCCGAGTCCTTGTTGAGCAACAGCCTGACACCGAGGACAACCGATGGCTCGGCGTCGCCCGTGCCGAAGATGCTGTTGCGGTAGGAGAAGCCGAGTTCCTCATTGGCCCAGGTGCGCTCCTGCCCCCGCTGGTCGGAGATCGAGGCATCCACCAGGATGTCGGCGAGACAGCCTTCGTAGGCGCCCGCGTTGTGGACCACCGCCCCGCCCAGCGACCCGGGTATCCCTACGGCCCATTCGATACCGGCCCAGCCCGCCCGGCACATTCGCCGCGCCAGGCCGGCAAAGCTGACGCCGCTATCCACCGCGAGCACAGCCAGCCCATCGCCCTCCACGGGCGACGGGCCGTCGACGGCCGAGGCGTCGTTCTCAATCACGAGCCCGCGGATCCCCCCGTCGCCGACGAGGATGTTGCTGCCTGAACCGAAGACGAAGCAATCGATCCCATGCGCGGCCGCTATGACGAAGGCGCTCCTGAGTTGATCCCGGCTGCGCGCCGTGAAGAAGATATCAGCTGGACCGCCAACGCCGAACGTGACGTGTCGGGAGAGCGGCTCGTTGCGCTTCACGGGGCCCATCGTTTCCAATTCGCCGACGATCGCTTCCATCCGGCTCATTGGCCGCTCTCCAACCGTGCCAGCAGTGCCGGTCCGACCCTGTCCACGTCGCCCGCGCCCATCGTGAAAACAACGTCACCGTCCGTCAGTGACGCCTCGAGCACATCCACCGCTTCCTCGTGGGTGGCGATGAAGGATGCCGGGGGCTGCGCGATGGCTTCGGCCAGCTCGCGCCCTCCCGGACCCTCTCCTCCGCTCTCGCGCGCGGCGTAGGTATCGAGCACGAACAGCCCGTCGGCACCCTCGAAGCAGCCCTTGAACTCCTCGAAGAGATAGCCTGTCCGGCTGTAGGTATGCGGCTGGAAAACGATGACCAGCCTCCGTCCCGGGAAGCGGGCGCGAGCAGCCTCGATCGTGGCTTTGATCTCGGTGGGATGATGCGCATAGTCGTCGAGGATGCTGATACCCCGCGCTTCCCCGACGCTCTCGAAGCGGCGACGCGCGCCGCTAAAGCGGGGGAGAGCCCGCCGCAGGGATTCGACGTCGGCGCCAGCGTGGATCGCGGCAGCGAGCGCGCCCACGGCGTTCCAGAAGTTGTGTCGGCCCGGGACCGCGAGCTGAAATACTCCGTAGTCTCGGCCCTCGCCCAGCAGATAGAACCTCTGAAGGCCGTCGTCGTAGGTCAGTTTGTAGCCCTTCCAGGTGGAAACGCCGTTGGCGCCATAACGGAGGATGCGAGCGGGCGGGCGGGCCGCGGTGAGTACTTCGTCCAACCCCTGGCTTGCTGTCGCAGCGATCACCAGGCCATCCGCTTTGACTCGTTCCAGGAACTGCCGGAATGCATCCTTAACGGCCTGGTAGTCGCCGTAGTAGTCAAGGTGGTCTGGCTCGATGTTGGTGACCACAGCGATGTCCGGCTCGTACTCGAGGAAGGCGCGTCCATACTCGTCGGCTTCGACGACTGCCCACTCGCCGTCGCCGCTGCCCGCGTTGCTGCCGAGGTTCCGCGACTCGCCGCCCAGCATGTACGTCGGGTACATCCCCGATTCCTTCAGAAGATGCGCCACGAGCGAGGATGTCGTCGTCTTGCCGTGGCTGCCCGCGACCGCGACAAGGCGCAGCCCTGCGAGCAGCCGCGCCACCATCTGAGCGCGCGTCAGCACCGGCAGACCGGCGCTGCGGGCGGCGGCCAGCTCCGGATTGTCGGGCTTCGCCGCAACGGTGTGCACCACGAGCTCGGCGTCCCCAACGTTGGCCGCGTCGTGTCCGGCCCGGAAGGATAGGCCGAGCTCCGCCAGTCCCTCGGTCACCGGCCCGGGGCGCAGGTCTGACCCGCTGACGGCGTGGCCGCGCTGCAACAGGATGCGGGCAATCGCCGACATGTGCGCGCCCCCGACTCCCACAAGGTGCACGCGGCCGGGGATGCTGTGTGGCATCGCCATAGCCATCAGCGCGCGCTCTCCATGACTATGTCGGCGAGCTCCTGGGCGGCGTCGGGCCTCGCGAGCGCCTTCGCGGCGGCGGCGATCCCCGCCCTCTTCTCGTCGTCCGCGAGCAGACCGCCGACCAGCGTCAGGATCCGCCGCGGTTCGGGGGCGTCAAGCACCACGCCCGCGCCGGCCCGGGCCAGCGCTTCGGCGTTCGCCCTCTGATGGCCCCCGGCAAAGCGGCCGGGTACAAACACGGACGGCAGCCCGGCTGCGGGCACCTCACCAAGCACCGACGCGCCCGAACGCATCAACCCGAGGTCGGCGGCGTGCATGGCCGCCGCCATGTCATCGATGAACGCGTGCGGGTGGTAGCGCTCGGCCAGCGGTCCCGGCAGGTCGCAGCCGCGGGCCTCGGCGTCTGCCAGGTGGTCGGCGCCCGTCGAATGAATGACGTGGGCCATCCTGAGCAAGTCCTCGAGGACGGAGAAGACTGCCTGGTTGATCGCCAGCGAGCCCAGCGTTGCCCCCGAGATCAGGATGATCTTGTCGTCGGCAGGGAGCCCGAGGTCCCGGCGTGCCGTTGTCCTGTCGATGTCGAAGAAACGGCTGCGCACCGGATAGCCCGTGACCAGCGACTTCGAGCGCGGCAGGGCAGACAGCGCAGCGTCGTTGCTGACGGCCACCCGCTTCGCCATGCCGATGGTTGAGCGTACGGCCCATCCTGGCTCGACGTCGGGAAGGAAGACGACGCTCGGGACACGCCTTGCCCATGCCGCCGAGATCACGGGAACGCTGGCGTATCCGCCTGTAGCGAAGACGACGTCGACGCCGCCGAGACGGGACAACGCGGTGAAGCTTCCAAGCGCGATGCGGCCGAGCGACGAAGCAATTCGCAGCGGAGACTTCCCTCTCACCTGTCCGGCGGCAACCGAGGTGTAGGCCAGTCCGTGCTGAGCAGCGAGCCCCACCTCGGCCCCTTTCGAGGTGCCGATATAGGTAAGCTCTATCCCGGGGTCGCGTGAACGCAGTACCTCAGCCACCGCCAGGGCTGGATAGAAGTGGCCCCCTGTGCCGCCCCCCGCGAGCACCACCCTTCTAACCGTCCTTTCCACGGCGACTCGCCCTCTCCTCGGTGATCGGACGGCGCGACGACACGCCATGAGGGCTGCGGAAGTCCGGTTGCTTGCGCACGTTGCCGTGGCGCGAAATATTCAGCAGCACGCCAATCGCGGCCATCGTGGCCGCCAGGGCGGACCCCCCATAGCTGATGAAAGGAAGCGGGATGCCGGTAAGTGGCAGCGACCGGGTGATTCCGCCGACGTTGATCAACGCCTGGTAGGCGATCCAGACCGTTATACCCGTGGCCAGGAGCATCCCGAACTGATCGGGAGCCTTGATGATGGTGCGGAACCCGCGATAGATCAGGAACCCGAACAGCGCGATGACGACAAGAAGACCGAGCAGCCCAAGTTCCTCGCCGATGATGGCGAAGATGCCGTCGGTATGCGCACCGGGGATGTAGAAGAACTTCTGACGGCTGACGCCCCAGCCGAGGCCCGTGAGACCGCCGCTACCCAGCGCAATCGATAGCTGAAGGATCTGGAAGCCGCTGCCAAGAGGGTCATCCTCCGCGCCCAGGAACGCCGAAAAGCGCTCGGCCCGGTAGTCGCCGGCGGCGATCAGGATGGCTCCGACGACCAGGCCGGCACCCACGATCCCCGCCACGTGCCGCAGCTCAGCGCCGGCGATGAAGAAGAGGGTCACGGTCGTCGCGACGATGATGATCACCGTCCCCATGTCCGGCTGCAGCATCACCAGGCTGCCGACAGCGCCGACCAGCAGCACGAACGGAAGCAGCCCGACCTTGAACTCCTTGATCTCCGAACCCTTGGCTGTGAGCCAGGCCGCGATGTAGATGACCATCGCCAGCTTTACGAACTCGCTTGGCTGAATCGCGGGCAGGGGCCCGAGCTGGATCCAGCGAGTCGACCCGTTGGCGGACAGGCCGATCCCGGGCGTCAGGACCGCGATCAGCGAGCCGACCGCCAGCAGCATCAGGAACGGGCTGGCCTTGCGCAGCAGGTGATAGTCGGTGTGCATCAGAGTGACCATCAAGACGGCGCCGACGAAAGCCCACATGGCCTGGCGCAAGAAGAAATAGTTGACGTCGCCGTAGAGCCGATATCCCTCGGCGAAGCTCGAGCTGAAGACGGCGAGCACTCCGACGACCACCAGGATGCCTGCGATGGCCATCAGGACGTAGTCAGGCGCCGCCGGGCGGAGGCGCACCCGCGCTTGCGCCGTCATCGGGCCCCGTCCTTGATGGCCTTGACCAACCGGCGAAAGTGCTCGCCACGCTGCTCGAAGTTGTCATACGCGTCGAAGCTGGTGCAGGCGGGAGACAGCAGGACAATGTCGCCCCGCTGCGCCGCCGCGGCGGCCGTTTCCACGGCGTCGCCCAGGTCGTCAACGACAGTAACGTCCGGTAGCCGGCGGTGGCCAGGGCCTCACGGACCTCGTGCGCCGCCTCGCCGAAGCAGATGACCGCGCGGCAACGCCCGGCGACTTCGGACACAAGCGGCTCCCAGGGCAGGTGCTTGTGACGCCCACCGAGCAAGAGGACCAGGGGCCCGTCGAGCGCCCTCATACCGGCAATCGTGCGCTCTGGGGTAGTCGCGATACTGTCGTTGTAGTAGCGAACGCCGTTAACCCGCCGCACCAGCTCCAGCCGGTGGGCGATACCGTGGAAGGCCTGGATCGCGCGCTTGATGGCGGCGGTGTCCAGCCCGGCGCTGACGGCGGTGGCCGTTGCGCTGAGCACATTCTCGATGTTGTGCCGTCCGGGAAGCCGCACGTCGTCCAGGGAGCAGGCCTCGAGCTCTCTGCCCTCGATACGGACCACGATGCTCCGTCCCGCCAGGAACGCCGCGTCGCCCTCGGCGATCGGCTGCAGCGACGTCAAGACCTTCCGCGCCGGGGTGTCAGCGGCGAACCCGCGTGAGACCTCGTGGTCCCTGTTGAGGACGGCGATGTCCCCCGACGCCTGGTGCCGGACGATGTTGCGCTTGAGATCGACGTAGTCGTCCCAGCGGAAGCGGTCGAGATGGTTGGGCGTGACGTTGGTTACGCAGGCGATGTGCGGGCTCACGTCGGTAAGCTCCAGCTGCGTGTGGCTGATCTCGAGGACCACCCAGTCCCCCGGACCTATCGCTTCGAGGTTGGAGAGCAGAGGCACGCCTATGTTGCCGCCGACGAACGTGTCGCGCCCCGCCGCCTTGAAGATGTCGCCGAGCAGAGCGGTGGTGGTCGACTTGCCGCTGCTTCCCGTCACACCCACGACGGTGCCCCGGCATTCCTCCAGGAAGGTCTGCATCATCGATCGGATGGGCACACCGGCGCGGCGCGCCTCCTCAATCGCAGGCAAATCGAGCGGCACGCCCTGCGACACGTAGACTGCAGCCGCCTGCTGCGTGACCTCTGGACTGTTCTCGCCGAGCGAGAGTTGGATACGCAGCCCGGCGAGCTGTTTGATCTGGCCGGCCAGGCGCTCCGCGTCGCGAGCATCGCTCACTGTGACCTCGGCGCCCCGCGCCGCCAGGTAGCGGACCAGGTCCACGCCTTCCATGCCGAGGCCGACCACCGTCACCGGAAGCCCGCTCAACTCGGATGACTGGCCCTTCACCTGATCCAGAATGCCTTTTCCCTTCATCCCTAAACCGTGAGCGCCAGGGCAATTCCGGCCATGGCGCAGACGATGCTGATCAACCAGAAGCGCATCACGACCTGCGGCTCGGACCAGCCGATCAGCTCGAAATGGTTATGCAATGGGGCCATCCTGAAGATGCGCCTGCCGCCGGTCAGCTTGAAATAGGCGATCTGGATCACGTCCGAGGCGGCGTTGACCACGAAGACGGCACCGATCAGCGGCAACAGAAGCCAGTGGCCGGTCATCAGGGCGACCACTGCCAGGCTCGATCCCAGCGCCAGCGCGCCCGTATCACCCATGAAGACCTGCGCGGGGTGCGCGTTGTACCAGAGGAAGCCCAGGTTCGCCCCCACCACGGCGTAACAGAACGTGATCAGGAAGGTCTGCTCCTGGAGGAAGGCGATGATGCCGTAGGCCGAGAAGGCGATGGCAGTCGTGCCCCCCGCGAGCGAGTCCATGCCGTCGGTGATGGCGACGGCGCTGGTCGTGCCGACGATGACAGCGATCGCGATCGGAATGTAGATCAGCCCGATGTCGTACTGGCCGACCCCCGGGACGTTGATCGAGTGGATATCCATCCCGTAGTAGAGGACCAGCGAAGCGACAATTGAAACCGCCAGGAGAACGCCTAGTTTAAAGCGCCACGACAGGCCCTTGTTCTTGCTGCCCTGCAGCGTGCCGAGGTCATCCCAGAAGCCGACGACACCCATGACGACCATCACCCCGAGGGGGAGGAAGATCGATGGCCCCCGCGCGCGGTCCGCCAGGGGCGCGGTCAGGTAGGACACGATGATCGCCAGAACCACGGTGGCAAAGATCATCAACCCACCCATCGTCGGCGTGCCCGCCTTGACGAGGTGGGTCTGCGGCCCCCACTCGCTGATCTCTTTGCCTACCTTGCGCTCGCGCAGATAGTTGACCAGCGGCTGGCCGATGATCCAGGTCACGATGAACGACAGGGCTCCCGCCGTAAGCGAGTAGATCAAGGCTCTGCCTCCAGCTCGTTGACGATGGTTTCGAGGGCGAGTGCACGCGACGCCTTCACCAGCACAACGTCCCCGGCCCGCAGGTTCTTGCGCAGGTCGGCGGCGGCATCCTCCTTGGTCGGATAGGCGTGGGCGGCGTGATGGCCCTTCTCGCGGGCGGCGTCGGCTATCAAGCGTCCTTTCTCGCCGACGGTCACGATGATGTCCGCTCGGTCGGCGGCGTAGGCGCCAACGTCCAGGTGGGCGTCCTCCTCGTATTGACCCAGCTCGCGCATGTCCCCGAGGACTGCGACGTGGCGGCCTTCGGTCTCGACGAGCACGTCCAGCGCCGAGCGCATCGACGCCGGGCTGGCGTTGTAGGAGTCATCAAGGATCAACGACCCGCGCACGCCGCTGACTCGCCGCATCCGGTAGGGCACAGAAGACTCGAGCGCGGCAACCACCGTTTCGAGCGCGAGCCCTTCGGTGAGGCCGACCGCGGCGGCCGCGGCGGCGTTGAGCGCGTTGTGACGTCCCGGCAGCTTGAGGTTGACGGCGGTCGACCTGCCCTCTGCGACCAGGTCGAAGGTCACACCGTCGAGGCCGTGCGTGCTGACCTTATCGGCCCGGATCGCGGCGCTCTGCCGGAAGCCGTACTCGACGACTCGGCAGGCAGCCTTCCGGGCCATGGCAGCCACGCGTGGATCCTCCACGTTGAGCACGGCGACCCCATCCGGCCCGAGCTCGCGGATCAGCTCGGACTTGGCCCAGGCGATGGCGTCGAGCGACCCGAGGAGCTCGGCGTGGACCTGCCCGACGTTCGTCACGACACCCACGTCGGGCGTGGCGATCCGGGCCAGGTCGCGGATCTGGCCCGACCCTCGCATTGCCATCTCGAGCACGGCCCAGCGGTGGTCCGAGGTCAGCCCGAGCAACGTCAGCGGGACGCCGATCTCGGTATTCCAGTTGGCGGCGTTACGTAGCGTCGGACCGGCCGCTGACAGCACGTCGGCCGTCAGCTCCTTCGTGGTGGTCTTGCCCACGCTGCCGGTGATCCCGACGATGCGCACCTGTTGCTCCCGCCGCCAGAGGCGAGCCAGCTCGTGCAGTGCCGCCAGGGTGTCGTTCACCTGGATAACGCCGTTATCGCTCGCCGGCCGCTCCGTGATGACGACGCCTGCACCGCGGGCCAGCGCGTCGCTGACAAAGTCGTTGCCGTCGACCGTCGACCCGCGCAGGGCTAAGAATCCGTCTCCCAGCGTTACCTCACGCGAATCGATGCGGAACACCACGGGTTGCCCGGGAAAGTCACCGCGGCTCTCCACGACCAGGTCCTGAAGCAGCCTGCGGACGTCGGAGGCAGTGAGGAAGCGCGTCACTCTTCGTTCCTCTGCACAACCGCCGTATCGGGCGGCACGTTGAGGAGGCTGACGATCTCGATGGCGAGACGCTGGAAGACGGGCGCCGCCACCGTGGAGCCCCAGGCCTGCCCTGCCGGCTCGTCGATCTTGACGAGGACGACGAAGCGCGGGTCGTCGGCCGGTACGATCCCCGTGAAGGAGACGATGACCCGCTGCAGGTCGTACTCGCCCAGCGCGCTGCTGAAGATCGAAGTCGTGCCGGTCTTGCCCGCGATGCTGTAGCCGGGAATGCCGGCCTGGCCGGAGATGCCGTCGACAACCTGCGTCATCATGTTGCGGAGGGTGCGCGAGGTCCACTCGGAAACTGCCCGGTGAACGACTTCCGGCTGCGTGCGCACAACTCCGTCAGGACCATGAACCTCCTTGATTATGTAAGGTTGCATCAGGTTGCCACCATTCGCGATCGCGCTGACGGCGTTGATCAGCTGCAGCGGCGTGACGTTGATGCCCTGGCCGAAGCTGTTCGTCGCCAGGTCCAAAGGAGACCACGCCGGGTTATCGGGCAGGCGATAGCTGCCCACCGCCTCGCCCGAGATGTCGATGCCGCTGGCCTGGTCAAAGCCAAACCGGGCCAGGTAGTCGTAGAAGACCTGCGATCCCGTCGTACGGGCAGCCCAGATGGCCCCGGTGTTGAGGCTCTTCTCCAGCACCTGCGTCATGGTCTGGATGCCGTTGGCGGACCCATCCCAGTTGCGGATCGTGAAGTCGCTCCACGTGTACGAGCCAGCGTCCTCGTAAGTCGTGTCGGGGGTGACGGCGCCGGCGTCCAATGCCGCGGCCATCGTGATCAGCTTGAACGGCGATCCCGGTTCGTACAGGTCGGTGACCGCCCGCACGCGCGAGAGGTCCACTATCTCCTCGCTGCTGAAATCGAGGGCGGACAACTGGATGGATGGGCGGCTGGTGAGGGCGAGGATCTCCCCGGTCCACGGGTCCATCACGATGATCGACCCGCCCTTCGCCTCGTAGTGCGCGATGGCTTCGTCCAGGGCCCGCTCGGCGGCGCGTTGCACGCCGCGGTCGATGGTTAGGACGACGCTTCCTCCTGGCTCGGGCTCAAGGACGCTGAGTTGCCCAACGGCGATCTGGTTGCCCATGCTGTCCTGCTCGTAGATCGTCACGCCCGGAGTGCCCTGGAGCGTCTCGTTATAGCGCTCCTCGAGCCCGGCGAGACCAATCCTGTCTCTGCCTATGAAGCCAATGAGCGCGGAGGCCAGGTCTCCCTCGGGATACACACGGCGGCTGCTCGGCTCGAACCGCACGCCCGTTAGTTCCTGCTCCCGGACGTTCAGGCCAACGCTGTAATCGATGGCCTCGGCCACCAGCAGCTCGCCGTTGGCCTGGTTAAGGACGCGGGCGACGAGCGCCGAGGGCTCTTCCCCGGTTATCGGCGCGAGTACGCTGGAGGATTCGGCGGCGGCCTGGGTCTCCGACTCCCAGACGAGGCGGTTGACGTAGATGTCCCAGGCCTCAACGCTCATGGCCAGGGGCTGCCCGCTGCGGTCAAGGATTGGCCCGCGCGTGGCGTAGGTCGGCCGCTCGGCGTAATGCTCTTCGTAGGCTTCGCGGGCGTAGCGTCCGTGCTCAATGACCTGGAGCTGGAAGAGGCGCGCGATCAGCCCGCCGGTGCTCACGAGGAGCACGAGGGCCAAGAACAGGAGCCGCCAGGTCGGTTTTCCCTGGGCAGGCAAATGGTTCCCCTTCAGGTCGATTTATTCAACTGTCCACCGACGTCCGCCGAGCAAAGCGCGCCGGTGCTGTTAGTCAATACCGAGGGCGCTGAGAGCCTTCTGCCACCAGGGCAGATCTCCGGCATCCTCCTTGGCGATCGCGGGCTGATAGCGGGCAGGCAGACGATCGAGGGGAGGCGCAGCCTCGTCCACCGTGACGAATATTCGTTGCGTCGGTTCGACCATCCCCAACCGGCCGCGTGCCTCGGCCTCTACGCGGTTGAGCGAGGCGTGGACGGTAACATCGTTCTCCAGGTTGTTGACCTCGGCGTGGAGAGCCGTGCGTTGCTGCTCGAGCTCTGTGACCGTGAATCCGGTTGATGTCGTGTAGCTGCTCTGCACGACACGGAGGAGACCGAGCATGGCCAATCCGACCAGGCCGAGGACCACTATCGTGCGGCCCGATACGGGCAGATGCCAGGTACGGGGGAGCGCGGCCGGAGCGCTGCGAGGGATGGCTACCATCAGACGCGCTCGGCCACCCGCAGCCGCGCGCTGCGGCTACGAGGGTTGGTCTGGACCTCCTCGTCGGAGGGAAAGATTGGACGCCGGCCTACCGGGCGGAGCGAGGCACGATGGCCACACCGGCAGACCGGCGTCGTCGGGGGGCAGACGCAGTCCGTGGATTCGAATCGAATGAAATTCTTGACGATGCGGTCCTCCAGGGAATGGAATGAGATGACCGCAAGGCGGTTCCCAGAGTCGAGCAGGCTGCAGGCCTCGCGCAGCGCGTCTTCGAGAACATCAAGCTCTCGGTTGACGGCGATGCGAAGTGCCTGAAAAGTCCTGGTGGCGGGGTGGAGTTTTCCGTGGGCATGGCCCACAGCCCGCTCGACTGTGTGGGCTAATTCGGTGGTCGTCCGCAACGGCCTGCTCGCGATGATCAGGCGTGCGATCCGACGGCTGTGGCGCTCTTCTCCGTAGCGCCAGATGACGTCGGCCAGTTCGTCCTGGCCGTAGTGATTGACGATGTCGTATGCGCTCAGCTCCTGCGACGGGCTCATGCGCATGTCCAGCGGCGCCTCGTGCCGGAAGCTGAATCCCCTGCCGGGGTCATCGAGCTGCAGGGAGGAGACACCCAGGTCGAAGAGGACGCCGGAGACGGGGACGAACCCCTTTTCACGGGCGACCTCGGCTGCGGCCGAAAAGTTACCCTCCACCAGAAGCGCCCGCCTCCCGAAGGGGGCAAGGCGCTCCTGGGCCAGGTGGAGGGCGGCGGGGTCCAGATCGAAACCGAGCAGTTCTGCACCCGGTGATCCAGCGTTGAGGATGGCCTCGGCGTGCCCGCCCAGGCCGACGGTGCAGTCGACATAGCGGCCTTCGGGCCTCACGTTGAGACCGGCGATGACCTCATCGACCATCACGGACGCGTGTCGCCGTTCAGCTGACACGGGCTCCAGCACCATCACTGTCATCCCGGCTGCCCCTGGCTTCTGCGCTCGAGGGCCGGGCTGTATTGTTCCCTGACGACTTCGTTCTCGCGCTCCCAGCGTTCGCGGTTCCAGAGCTCCAGCACACGCCCGCGGCCCATCACGACAACCCCACCGTCGATAGCCGCCGCGTCGCGCAGGTTCTGCGGGACGAGGATGCGGCCCTGGCGATCCAGCTCGACCTCGCGGGCTGTGCCATAGAAGTAGCGGTGAATGCGTCGGCCATCCGCGGTCGTGTCCGCGATTTGCTGAATCTCGACGGAGCGCTCGGCGTAGTCCTGCTCTGTGTAGAGCTCGAGGCAACCCTCACTGCCATCGACGAGTACGCCGCCCTTCTCGAAGAGCGGCCTGTAGCGCGGAGGAATTGGAATCCTCCCCCTATCGTCGACCGAATAGTCCCAGGTCCCTCGGAACATCTTGCCGCAACACTCCTGTCGGATCCGCCGGCGGCCCTGAGAGAGAACAGTGATTCAGTGGGGGCCGCCGGCTTAGATCCCATCGGTACCCCACTTTCTACCACTTTTCCCCATGAGATGTCAAATTGCACGGCGAATCACTCCAGGCGCCCCCGATCAGTGGGGATCCTGTCGTGTACCTGGGCAGCATGTGGGGCCCGGCGGGCGGGTGGTAGGGGCGGCTTTAGGTCGTGACGGCTGATGAGCCTTCGCGCGCGACCTCGCGCGCGCGGCAACGGGCACAGCGGCCGTAAAGCTCGAGCGAGTGACCCTGGATCTCGAACCCCGCCATCTCGCCGATCTCCTGGACACCGGCCGGGATATCGCAGCCGCTGAAGTCTCTGACGTCGCCGCACTCCATGCAGATGAGGTGGTGGTGGTGGCCCAGCTCGCCCACTCGATAGCGCAGGCTGCCGTCGCGCATCAATACGCGGCAGATGATTCCCTCGTCCTGCAGGAGGCGCATCGTCCGGAAGACGGTCGCCCGGCCGGCGGGCCGCGCGTCCTCCACGATCTCGTCGGGTGTGAAGTGCTCCGCCCTGGCCGCGATGGAGCGCAGCACGGCGCGGCGCGGCGCCGTGACACGGTGTCCGGAGCTCTCGAGGTGCTCTTCGAGCCTGTCAGCGACTGGCAGCTGTTCGACCATTGGGGACTCCAACTGGAATATAGGCGAACCGCGGCACCGTCGCGTCTAAAGCAGGTACTCGTTGGCCTCTTGGATCTGCAACTCAACCTCGTCCAGCCCGGCCAGGATGGCCTGCGGGTTGTTCTGAGCACCGAGGGCGTTTTCGAGGTTGACCATCGACAACCTGAGTTCCTCGGCCAGGTCGTAGTTGGCCTCGCAGAGGTCAAAATCGAAGTCGTGCGTCAGGTCGTGAGCCTTCAGATAGAAGGTGCTGAATGCCTGGCTGAGCAGCTCCTGCCTTTCCTGCGGGGGCGCCGAGGAGGCTCTCTGCGTCAGATCGCGCGTCTCGGCGATGCCCTGGAAAGCCGTGTCGAAGCGTTCCTGGTCGATGGGCAGCTGCGTGATCGGCAGGCCGGCGACGCGATCGCAGGCGGGCTGGTCATCGCCGCTCCCGCCGAGCACCGTGAGAGCCAGGAACAGCGCGGCGACCAGCGCGCCCACGACCGCGACGACGCCCAGGAAGGCGCGGTTGCGCGCCGGGGCTACCACCCGAGGCCCCGGTCCCCGGCGACGCGCACTGCGGCCAACTCATCCTCGATGGCCGTGCGCAGCTGCTGGTAGTCCTCGGCCCCGGATACCAGCAGGCCGCCGACGGTCACCGCCGGCACGGATTGGATCCCTGACGCCAGGGCTTCCTGGGTCGCACCCTCGACGGCCGGCAGCCTCTCGTCGCTGTCGAGGCACGGATCGAAGCGCGAGTGGTCGATCCCCACCAGTTCGGCGAAGGCCTTGAGGTTAGCCTTCGCGAAGGCGCCGGCGTTCGGGCGGCCCTGGTTGGTCATCAGCACGTCGAGATACTCCCAGAAGCGGTCCTGGCTGGCCGCGCATTCCGCCGCGGCAGCAGCCCACAGCGATTCCCTGCCGAGGAATGCGAAGTGATGGAAGCGCACGCGGACGCGATCATCCTCGATGAAGTCCGACATCAAGGCGGGAAGGACCTCCAGGGCGAAGCCTGCGCAGCCTGAGCACTGCATGTCAGCGTAGAACACCACCTCGACGGGAGCGGCGGCGCTGCCGAGGTCAAAGCCGTCCTGCTCGACATCGGCGAACAGCGACTCGAAGACCTTGGGAGTTGCGGTAAAGAACTCGGGGGTCGCCGCGGGGCCAGGCGGCCGGTCGTCCGTGACGCTCGCGTCATCCTGGGGACCCGCGCCATCCCCGCCTCCACAGGCGAAGGCGATGGGGGAGATGACGGCCACGAGGATCACGGCTAAGCGTCGGCTCACCGCGCCCTGATCTCCACGGGCTCCAGGGGCGGCGGTTCGTTGAAGTTGGCCCGCAGGTAGTTCACGAGATGCCAGCGCTCCTCGTCGGTCAGCTCCTCACGCCACGCCGGCATGGCCGTACCGGGGATACCGTGGGTGATCCACGCGTAGAGCGTCCCGTCGGTGTGGAAGGGCACGTGCACGAGGAAGTTGGCGGGTGGTGGGCGCAGCTCATCGGCGAGCGGTCCATCGCCGCGGCCGGTGTCGCCGTGGCACTGGGCGCAATTCGCCACGTAGAGCATCTCGCCGGTGGCCACGGACTCATCGGCAAGGGGTACTGGATTATCGAGGTCAGCCCCGGGCTCGCTGTGGTCGCCGCCCACCACCAGCGCGAAGCCCACGAAGATCGAGAAGGCACCGCCGGAGAGCGCCGGGACACTGGCCCGCGCCGTCCGTCGGGTAAGCGGCTCGCGCCACAGGATCAGAAGGCCACCCGCTGTGAGGAGCCAGAGGCCACCCACCGTGTTCCAGTCGAGCTGCGGCGCGGGGAGCGCGAACGCCCCACCGCTGTCAGCGGCAGGGAGCGGCGGCGGCGCCGGGAAGACCTGCATCCTGAACTCGGCGAATGTATCGTCGAGCGACTCACGCTGTACGTAAAGCACGACGTCCCACGGACCGTCAAGACCGAAGAAAGACCCATCGACGCTCCAGGTGGCGGGATCCGCGCGCCGCAGTGGAACCTGGCTGGCGCCTGCGGTCGCGTGTTCCACGTTGAGCGTCACATCGCTCACGGGGCCGCTGTCGCCGTCGAAGTCGACCCTGATCCGATTGAGACCAACCTGCGCCGGGTTGATCAGCAGCGAGGCAGTACCTTCGCCGACCTCGGCGTCCCCGGTAAAGGCCGAGAGCTGGACCTCATCCAGGTCTATCCGGGTCGCCTCCTCCTGCGTCACGACGCGCGCCGTCGGTAGCTGGGTCAGCAACCCGGTAACGCCGACGACCGCAATGGCCAGCGCGATCTCGAGACGGATCGCCAACCGCATGCGGCCCTCCAGGATCGAGAGTCGAGGGTCTGCGGAGGGCGAGGCCCTGCGCGTGATGATCCCTGGGCGGAGGAGAAAGGCATTGGTCGACGCCACGGCCAGGAGCGCGGCCACGAGCGCCATTTTGACGATGAAGGTCACGCCATAGTCGGTCTCGCTGATGCTGTCGAGCGACGGTAGCTGGATCACGGCGCCCGTGATACCGGTGACGATGACGAGCGCCACGCTCGAAGCGGCCAGCGCGCTGAAGCGCCCCAACATGTCGGCCGAATAGCGCCGCCAGCGCCTGGGATCGACGTGGCGCCGGCGGGCGAGCAACGTGAGCATCAGGAAGCCGAGGCTGCCCAGCCAGGCAGCAACGAAGAGAAGATGCAGAAAGTCGGCGCCGACTCCCCAGAACTCGCCCTGTGCGGCCGCGGCGCCGTGGCTGATCGGCGAGCTGCCCAGGAGCTGAGCCGACGCCAGAACGGCTCCGACGGCAACGGGCCAGGCGATTGACTCTCCTCGCCTTCCCTGTCGCACGGCGAAGATCCCCGCGGCAAGCACCGCCAGCAAGAGCGCCAGGCGGTAGATCCACCAGCGGCCGAACTGGGTATCGAACACGATCTCGTCGAGCACGCTGAAGCCCTCGCCGAGCTGGTTGGCCTGCTCGAAAAGCAGGTAGACCTCGGCCGTCAGCGCCAACGGCACCAGCAACAACACCGCCGCGCCGAGGAGACGCGAGAACGCCCGCACCTCCGCGGCTCGGCCCTCGCCCAATCCGCGTGATGCTGGGAGCCCGGCCAGCGCAACGAACAGAAAGCCGCCGGCGAGGGCAACTCCGGCGAACAGGCCGGCCGCCTTGAACGCCCCGTCGACCCAGGTCGGCGATCCGCCCGAGCCGGTACCGCCGCCAAAGGCATAGGCGCCGCCGCCCGGAAAGGAGCCGTCGGGGTTGAGCAGGGTGAAGGTGTAGGAGCCAACGTAGGTGTGGCCGTCGACCGCCGACAGCGTCTTCCAGACGACGGTGTAGATCGCGGGGTCGAGCCCCTCCAGCTCCACCGACATGCGGTTGGCGTCGGCTTCATTGAAGAGGGCCTCACCCCGGTCGACCCGTTGTCCGTCGGGCGCGTACACCTCGATCGCGCTGAAGGCGTGCTGAAGGGGCTCGGTAAAGTTGGCGGTGATGACCGAGGGCGCCTCGCGCAGCGAGGCGTTGACCCCGGGCTCGGCGCTCGAGAGCAGGGCGTGCGCCGAAGACCTCGGCGCTGGCGAAAGCGCAAAGGCCACAAGGATCAGGACGAACAGCCCGGCGCTGATCAGCGGGCGGCGGCCAGCCATCACCTACCCCGACCTGAGCATCCTGGAAGCCCCAAACGCGCCCGCGCCGACGACCACGATCCCTACCACCGCAATCACTATCACCCAGGCCGGGATCCCACCATCGTCATCGTCTGTCTCCGATTCGACGACTGCGGTACTTGTTGGCGACGGCCCCGCAGCGCCTTCGGTGGCCTCGGGAGAGGCCTCCTCCGTCGTTGCTGGCTCGTCGGTCGCCGCTGGCGCAGCCTCGGCGGTCGGCGTGACGACTTCGTCCGCGGCGACCGTGAAAATGAATGACCCGGTCGTCGGGTGCCCGTCCTGGGAGGACAGTGAGCTCCAAAGCACGGTATACGTGCCGTTCGGGAGGTCGGGGATCAACGGCACCCGCATGACCGTGCGGTCGGCGTCGTCGATCTCCGCGGTGCCGGCGGCGACGCTGGCGCCGTCAGCGTCCACGACGAGCAGGGCGCTGTCGTCACCCTGTCGGACCAGCTCCTGCGTGAAGATCACCTCGACCTGCGTGGGCGTCTCGGTCGCGGTCCCGCCAATCGGCGGGTTGGAGCTCTCCGGCTCCGAGTGCGCCATTACGGCGGCCGTGCCACCGTAAACGGCCGCCGCGGCGGCCATGACTATCAGCAATACCCTCAACAATACCCTCAACATTGAGTTCCCTTCCAACTGGGAGGGCCCAGCGGGCCTTCCCATCCATGTTGCCCGGCGTTAGTCGGGCGGACGGCGGATCGTTGGCGGCGGGCGGCCTCCTCGGGGAGAGCAGCCTCTCCGGCCACGATGCCGACCAGTGTTCGTTCTAGCTGGTGAAGAGAAGGGATTCCTGGGGTGGCCGCTCGAGCGGAGCGGCGATGGCTTGCGCGGGCGCCTTCTCGTTGGCGATGGCGTCGAGGCCGAGCTCGGCCATCACGGGGTGCACGAGGAGCTGAGCCGAGGACAGGAGCTGTCCTGGCCCGGCGGTCATCGGAACGTTCGAGCACGAACCAAGCGAGCCGTGACAGTGAAGCGAGTGGTCGGAGTCGTCCTCCGCACCGGCTGTGTGTTCGGCAGCCGCTCCAGCATGGCTGTGGGCGGTCTCGGCGAACGGAAAGTGGTGGTCGATGTAGAGGACCTGCGGGAGCAGCGCGGCGAGCAGGATCAGCGCCGCCGCCCATTGCTTGAGTCCCGCCGGGATCGGCGCTACAACAGTCATCTACTAAAAGGTTACGAGAGATGGCGCCGCATCGGCTCTCCTGCAGCTGCACGTCGCTACGTGCCCTCCCGCCGCGCGCGGAACGAATCCCGGCAACGACGGCTACCTATCGGCTGGGGTTTCGAGATCGAGGTTGCCGCGCCGGGCGATATCGCGCAGGCGGTCTACCAGACTCTGGACGGCGGCCGGTTGCGGCACGTTTTCCAGCTTGAAGTTCGTCGACGACCCGGCCGTCTGGCACTGGACGTCGCCGAAGTTCAGCAGCGTATGGATGATCCCGCTGCGCGAGATGTTCGTATCCACCACATCCACGAGGTCGGCGCTCGACATCCTCAGGTTGAAGGGGTTGAGCTTGATGGAATCGACGATGCGCTGGTCCGATATGACCCAGATGTCGTTGTTGTAGCGATACCAGGTCAGCAGGAAGCGGAACAGCCAGAAAAGGAACCAGGCCAGGCTCGCGATCAGCACGATTGCCTGGCCGACGCCTTCGAGGAAGTCGAGCTCGATCGCGACAGCGATCAGGATGGCGGGTGGCACGACCGCGAAAGCCAGGTAAGCCAGCAGCCGTGGGTAGAGCACGAACCAGTGCCGATGCAGATAGGCGAACACCTCTTCGTCGTCGTGCAGCGGGAAGGGAAGGTTGATGTCGCCCTGCGGCTTCGCCGGGATCGCATCCGTGTTCTTTCGCTCAGACATCACGCGCTTCAAGCGTATGCGACCGAGCCAACTGCGCCAACAAACAAAGCCGGCGGCGGTGCACCGCCGCCGGCCTGCCCAGTCCTGCTGCGAAGCTAGGGAGTCGTTTCCACCGCAACTGGCGCCCGGCTGCCCTTCGTCGTGAGCAGACGATTGAGGGCGTTCATGTAGCCCTCGCCGAC
>WHTO01000152.1 GCA_009377665.1 Dehalococcoidia bacterium | reverse complement strand
GCCGCGTCGCTGGTCGTGGTGCCCGGCCGGCGACCCGCGTCGATGTCGGCCTGCTTGCACCACCCCCGCAACGTGTCGGCGTTCACCCCCGTGCGCTGACCGATCCGCACTACCGCGGCGTTTAGCGACAACTCCGGATCCTGCTCACGGGCCTCCTGCACAAGCCGCATCGCCCGCTCACGCAGCTCGTTGGGGTACTTCCTCCGTGCTGGCACAACAACCACCCTCTCGTGGCTTCAGGCCAGTCACGAGACCGGGGACGGTTCAGAGTCCCCCCAACGCCCGGTCCCGACGAACAATCCGCACTCAAGGTGCCCTACCTCGCCGTCAAACAACGAGAGAAGAACCGCCCCAACCCACCAGCCAGATCAACCGCTCGAAACAGATCCTCAACGTCCTATCCATGACCTACGGCGACCGCCTAGGCTGAACTAGCCAGATGCACTTACACAAAATTCCGGACAGACCCAGAGAACCTGGGACGGTTCAATGATGCAAGGGTTGCTCGATCAAACAACGGTACAGATCTATTGGTCAAATCTGCGCGAGTGCGATCAGGAGATGAAGCGGCTAATCGATGCTGCAGAACGGTACCGCTATGCCAGCTTTCCTCACCCGGCCGACGCTGATCGGTTCCTGTTGAGCGCCAGCCTGGTGCGATGCATCGCTGGTGGCTACTGTAGCCGGCCCCCACGACAGATCCTGGTGGACCGCCGCTGCGCCAGATGCGGGGCGCCACATGGTAAGCCGAGGATTCTGGGGTCACAGCTGCAGCTGTCGGTGTCACACTCCGCTGACTGGGTGGGTGTCGCCTGTCACATCGGTGCCGAGGTTGGACTGGATGTGGAACATGCGCACCAACGTGACCTCGACCAGCTGGTCGAACATGTGCTGGCACCTCAGGAACGAGAACTGTTCCTACGCCTCGAACCCGCGGACCGCCCCTGGGGCTTTCTACGGTTCTGGACACGCAAGGAAGCTGTGGTAAAAGCGACCGGGGATGGACTAGGTGTTGACCCGAAGAACGTGGTCGTTAGCGGGCCGAAACAGCCACCCACGTTGCTGAGTCGTGAGTTCAAGCCAATGAGGCTTTACGATCTATCGGCACAACCGGGGCACGTCGCTGCGCTGGCGGTTCGTCGTGCAGCGCATCTAAACGTCGAGGAACGTGCGGGTCTTGAGGTGCTAGCAGGCGCGTGACTCGCAATCTAGTCGACGTGCTAGCAGCCAGCCAACGACACAGCATCGGGTTTGCGCCCAGGCGACGCTCGACCGCCCACTCGGTCGCGCGGCTACTATGACCAGTTCGGGGGTCGGGCAGATCCGAGCCGTGCTCTCCGAGCATGACATCCCAATCGCCCGGCCACGTTTCCATGCGCACGCTGCCCGCGGGTTCTGATCGACCGAGGCCGAGCCGGACGACGCCTATGCGGCCAACAAACTGCTTTGTGACCAGTGGCTGGCGAACCGCCGAGTGTAGGGCGAGCTTGCCGTCGATCAGGTGTTGGCCAACTGCTACAACCCGCTCGTGGAAGGGGCCAGCACGTGCAGCCATTGCGGGTTGGCCGTCGCCGAGGTTGGCCTCGTCGAGCGAGTACCGCGTGATGTCCTGGTCATGATCAAGACCAAGCATGGCCGCGAGGCACGGATTGTGCGCAGCATCGCCTATGGCGGTTTGTTGCTGGCGATGATCGGCGCTTCCGCCGGTCTAATCTTCATTTCAGGCAACTGGGGAATAGCCGCGTTCATCGTGATTTTGATCGGCGGCTACTTCGTCTCGGCGTTGCTGGCCAACTCTCTCGGCGATGCCTGGGGCTATCGCTACGGCCAAAAAGGGTTAGACGAGGACTGGCAGACCTTCCTGGCCCAGCGTGCCGCAGAGCCGGTCGAACCCATAGGGCATGGCGAACGTGCAAACGCCTGAGCCTGCGCGCTCCGAGGTCGACATCGACGACGCGATGATCCGCACGCACCTGGCGAACGAGCGGACCTTTTTGGCGTGGCTCCGTACGGCAATCGTGCTGATCGGCGCAGGCGTTGCCGCGGCGGCCCTGACCGAGGTTGAAGGAAGCGATAGACTCTTCGCCATTGTGCTGGGGACGCTTTCCGTACTCGTTGGCTGCGGTCTCGTTGCCTTCGCTTACATCGACTATCGAGAAACCCTCGTCGGAATAGAGCGCGGCACATTCCGGCCCGCCACACGCCTGCCTCTGCTGGCTACCCTCCTGATCGCCATCGTCGGCGTCGGCGCTCTGGTCTTCGCCGTCGTGGAATGGAGCAACGATTGACCGAGACCGTGGCCTACACCGACGGGTCGTCGCTCGGCAATCCGGGCAGGGGCGGCTGGGGCGTGCACATCGAGTTTTCGGACGGCCGCATCCTCGAGCTTGGCGGCGGCGAGGCCATGGTCACCAACAACCAGATGGAGTTGCGCGCAGCTATCGAGGCGCTCCGAGCGACCAGGGACGAAGCCGCCGTCCTGATCTACACCGACAGCACTTACGTCCGCAAGGGCATCACCGAGTGGGTCGCCAACTGGAAACGCTCCGGCTGGAAAACACGTCAACGCGATGACGTGAAGAACATCGCCCTCTGGCAGGAACTGGATGAGCTTCAACGCCCCGGCGTGACGTGGGAGTACGTGCAGGCGCACGTCGGCATCGCCGGCAATGAGCGGGCCGACGCCATAGCGCTCTGGTTTGCGCAGGGAGTGGGCATGCTGGGCAGCGAGCGGATTACACCCTCCCGCCCGCGCTCTACGCCGACCACCTCGAACACCCGCTACCTCAGCCTGGTGGACGGCATCCTGGAGCGGCACCGTGCCTGGACGGAGTGCGAGCGGCGTGTGCGTAATGTCCGCGGCGCGCGCTACAAAAAGGTGAACAGCCGCGAAGAAGAGCTGGAAGTGGTGCGGCGTTGGGGCCTTCGCCCGGAGGAAATCGACGCCCTCGATGTTCTCAACGAGTAGTCGAAATCAAGGTCGCGGCGGTCCCGCGGCCACGAGGCTACGTAGCCCGTCGGCACCATCCGCGGATCGAAGAAGGCGCCGAAGTTGGGTACCGAGATACCGTGCTGCATCGAGGTATTCTACGCCCCGCCTGGCGTGCCCCGAACGCCCAATGCTGGCACAATGCGGAGGCATGGACATGAGTAGGGCTCAATGATCAGCAAACAGGAACTCGTTCACGGCATTCGCTTCGCTGGAGAGCGGGCGGCTTCCGCGGCCCGCCTGACCAGGAACTGGGATCATCAGCTCGCCCACCAGTGGGACGACTCGCGACGCGTTCTCGCACGTCGCCGCAGTGTCGTCTGGCCTTTCGAGCCTCTACCCGATGTTCGATTCCGGCGTGCTCAACGGCTTCGGCGTGGACCAGGTTGCCCAGGGGAACGCCAGGGCGATCAGCGGCCTTGACGGCAAGAGTAGCGAAGAGATCGAGCAAGCCATCATCGATGGGCAAAACGCCTCTGCCGCCTTCGTCGAGGGTCTCGACGAATCCGACCTGCAACAGACGATCAAGCTCGGCGGCTATGAGATGCCCAAGGCCGAGATCGTCGCCCAGATCTGGATAAACCACCAGCTGGCTCATTCCTACGAAGCCAGCGCCCGCTGGCCGCTGACCTAGGCGCGCCAGACGATCGGACCGCTGCCTGAGGTCAGCCCCTGCAGCGAAAACATCTCAACCCGCCCGGGCGTGATCTTGAGCACCCCAAAGTTCGGGTCGCTCAGTCCCTCCTGCCAGATCATTGCCGGGTCATAGCCATAAGGCCCGGGCAGGCTCTTGTAGAGGTTCCAGATTCGCTCGCGCTCCGCGGGGTCGTCGACCCACTCGGCCAGGCCGTCTACATAGACCTGCTCGTGGTTCGAGGATCCGCGTCCGCGGCCTTCCCTGGCGGTCTACCGTGGCGACCGTACACCAGACGGTGCGCTGCACGCGCCTGTTGAACTCTTCTTCGATGTCGCTGAATGAGTTGACTTCCATTACGCTTCCTTTCGCTCTGCCGCCGATTCCGGCCAACGGGTGTTGCCGCATAAGATAACCCTTCACGGAAGGAAGGAATGCGATGCGGATAGGACTCAATGTGACGGCCGGTGCGGAAACGACCGTGGACGGGTTTTTGGGACAGGTGAAGCCAGCAGAAGAGCAAGGATTCTCGTCCGTCTGGACGGCGAACATCTTCGGCTTCGACGCTATTAACCTTTTGGCCCTCGCCGGGAGAGAGACCAGCCGCATCGAGCTGGGGACGGCTGTCGTGCCCACGTTCCCGCGCCATCCGCTGGCAATCGCCCAGCAGGCCCTGACGACGCAGGCCGCAGCCGGTGGCCGGTTCACGCTCGGCATCGGGCTCTCGCATAAGGTCGTCATCGAGAACATGCTCGGCCTTTCATACACAAAGACGGCTCGCCATATGCGGGAATATCTCTCGGTGCTGATGCCCCTGGTCAGCGGACAGCCCGCGAAGTTCGAGGGCGAACAATACCGGGTCAACGCTGGCTTGCAGGTCGCCGGGGCGAATCAAGTCCCTGTGGTGGTTGCGGCACTCGGGTCCAGGATGCTGGAGGTCACTGGCGAGATGGCGGACGGCACAATCACCTGGATGACGGGGCCGAAGACGCTGGAGAGCCATATCATACCGACGATTCGACGGGCCGCGAGCGTCGCAGGCCGCCCCGAGCCACGGATCATCGCTGGCATCCTGATCTCGCTGACCAACGATCCCGAGGGTGGGAAGGCGAAGGCCAGCGAGGGCTTGAAGATCTACGGGACGCTTCCTTCCTATCGCGCGATGCTCGACCGCGAAGGCGCCGAACTGCCGGGCGACATCAGCATCGTGGGCGACGAAAAGGCGCTTGAAGCGGGCCTCAAGCGGCTGGAGGACATCGGCGTCACTGACTATGCCGCGGCGCTTTATCCGACCGACGACGGCGCGGTTGAACGCACCCGCGAGTTCCTCGTCAGCCGGCTCTAGCAGCGTCGCGCTCCGCGAGAAGGCGTTTGGGCGCGGTCATGCGATAGCTCTCCTCGACGATGTCGGCGAGCTCGTCCCAGTCGACCTCGACATCCAGGTAGACGCCGATCCAGCCCTTGTGGCCAACGTAGGGCGGCCGGAAGGAGCGCGTAGGGTCCCCCTTGACGAGCATCTCCTGGACGCCGGCCGGGGCCTTGCACCAGACGGCGACGCGGTCGTCGTGATGGTTGTTGCTGACCTGGGCGAAGATCTTGTCGCGGATGCGGAAGGTGGGCTCGCCCCAGGCCTCTTTCTCTGTCGCTTCCGTGAGGGCAAGGCAGATCTCCCGCAGCCGCTCGATTGGGTCGTCCATCTCTAGATCATGTCTTCAGGGTTGAAGTCCGGGTTGGGCTTCATGATGTGCCAGCGGTGCCCGAACGGGTCGACGAGCCAGCCGCCCCGGCCATACGGCTCGTCCTTGATCGGCCTTTCCTCACTGGCGCCCGCGTCGATGGCCCTGCTGAAGCGGCGTCGGCGTCATCGACCTCAACTGAGAAGGAGACGGAATTCCCCTTCAAGGTCTTTGGCGAGAGGACAGCGTACTCCGGCCACTCGTCGCTCAGCATGACGATAGAATCGCCGATCTTGATCTCGGCGTGGCCCAGCCTGCCGCCCTCGCCCGGAATGCGGTAAAGCTCCTCCGCGCCGAATGCCTTCTTGTAGAAGTCGATGGCTTCCGCCGCGCCATCGGCGCAGAGGTAGGGCGTTACTTTAGAGCTGCTCATCGGTACTCCTTGAACTTCTCCCCGCTGAGGTCGGGGTAGTAGCTGCCGAAGCTCCAGAGGAGTCCCTCGACATCCCTGGCAGAGTATCCGCGCCCGCCGTAGCCCTTGTCCTCGAGCTTGTCCACGATCTCGGCGCCGGCCTTTTTGGCTCGCTCATGGTGAGCGTCGGGATCCTCCACGTAGACGTAGGGGCCGTCAGCGGCGCCCTTGTAGGGCCCCTCTCCTTT
>WHTO01000151.1 GCA_009377665.1 Dehalococcoidia bacterium | reverse complement strand
ACTCGTACAGCAGCGACGAGTTTAAGCGCCGCTTCCGAGATTCCTGGGGCGCCGAAATGCCGTCGTTGAAGGCCGCCGCTCCGGCTTCGGGGGCCGGATGACCAGCATCGCGTTCTGCGGGGTGGGTCAGATGGGCTCGCCGATGGCGCGAAGGCTGATCGAGGCCGGTCACGAGGTCGCCGTCTGGAATCGGACGCGCGAGAAGGCCGCCGAGCTGGCTTCTCGTGGTGCGCGATTGGCCGACTCACCCGCCGACGCCGCCCTCGGGGCCGCCGTGGTGATCACGATGCTCTCCACCTCTGAGGCGCTGGAGGCGGTGACATTTGGCGAGGGTGGCATAGCGGCCGGCATCGGCTCCGCCGCCACGCTCATCGAGATGTCCACGGTCGGCCCATCCGCGGTCCACGACACCGCATCACGCCTGGCGGCCGGCGTCGCCCTGCTCGACGCTCCTGTGTTCGGCAGCGTGCCTGAAGCCGTCAACGGGACGCTGCGGATCTTCGTGGGAGGGGAGCCCAAAGCCTTCCAGCGCTGGCGCGGGCTGCTCGAGGTACTGGGGCAGCCCACCTACTACGGCGCGCTGGGCTCGGGAGCGGCAATGAAGATCGTTGTCAACTCGACACTGGCCGGCCAGATCGCGGTGCTCGGCGAGGCGATGGCGCTGGCTGACGCCCTTGGCCTTGGGCAGTCCGAGGTCCTGGACGTGCTGATCGCTTCGCCAATCGGTCCCACCGTCGACCGCAAGCGCGGATTCTTCGAAAGCGACGCGTACCCGGCGAGCTTCAAGCTGGGCCTGGCGGCCAAGGATGTGCGCCTCGTCGCCGAATCGGCCCGGGCGGCGGGCGTTGAGTTGCGACTGGCCGAGGCTACGGCGCAATGGCTATCCGAGGCCGACAGGGCAGGGCTGTCTGACCTGGACTACTCGGCTGTCGTGGCATACATACGCGGCAGGCCGGCGCACGAGCCGAAGGCAGCAGCGGGCGACACCAGCCCGCAGTAAGGCCCCTGCCGGCGCCAGCGCGGGTTACTAGCTGGTGGCCAGGGCGGCCACGACCACGATCAGGAGCCCCGCAGCCGAAACGATGCCGTACTCGACATAGGTGCCCGTCGTGAGCGTGCGCGTAAAGTTGGCGTGGAGCATCCCGTTGATGAAGTAGAAGACCACCAGCAGGAAGAGCGCGGCGGTGAAGCTCTCGAGGGGCAGGAAATACAGGGCGCCGCGCGTCTGGGCCAGGATCACACCCACAGCGGCGGCGTAGGCCAGCACGTAGGGCGTCGGCAGGTCGGTCTCGCGTATGACCTCAATGGCCAGGAGCACGCTGACCAGGCCGATGGCCAGGGCGGCCGGGATGACGTCGACCTCAAACTCATAGATGACGCCGTAGAAGGCGAAGGCGGTCACGTAGGTGACGATCATCAGCAGGAAGCGAGCGTTGCCGTACTGGCTGTGGCGGGGGTTGACAGAGATGTACTCGCACATGCAGGTCAGCCAGAAGACGGCGGCCGCGCCGGCGGCGGCCAGCGGGGCCAGGCGTCCGCTCACCGTGTACTCGAGCAAGAGGCCGGACGACAGGACGAAGAGGGCCGGGAGAAAGGCGTAGGTCGAGGTCTGAACGAACGAGGTGAGGTTGCCACCTGGGTAGGCGCGGACGATACCGTCGACGCCGACCGCGGCCAGGAAAACCGTGATCACCAGCAGCCAGGCCGGGGTCGGCTCCATCGTGATGAAGAAGCCAAGACCGACGCCGACGACAACCGTCAGGAGCGTAACCCGCGCCGTGTGACGGAAGAGCGCCCCGAGAAGGGATGACGATTGCGGTGGGCCGGCTCCGAGCTGGCCGGGGAGAATCTGTCCGGCGCCCGCGGGGTCTCCGCGCTGCAGTGCCATTGCTTTAATTCTGGCCGTCTGCCGCCGGGATTGCTACCGCTGGAGCCAGCGGTTGGGGCGCGGGATCAGGAATCGAGCATCCGGCGCATCTCCAAGCGGTCCTCGCGAAACCCGAGGGCTTCCCAGAAGCGCCGAGCCTGGTCGTTACGAACCCATGTCTCAAGCGTTACGTAGCGAACGCCGTCCTCGGCCATGGTTTCGAGTATGCGATTCATGGCCTCGCGCCCGGCGCCCGCTCGGCGGCGATCGCGGCGCACGAAGATCTCCGCTATGTGCCCGACCTTCTGGTCGGGCCGCGACCAGTGCTCGCGAATGTCGTGCTCGATGAACCCAATCTCCTCGTCGCCACTGGTTATCCAAAAGACGCCGTCGCCCTTGCTGATCGCCTCATAGAGCAGCTTTTTGGCGGTGTCCGTCTCCATCGGCGCCGGCTCGCCGCTGTACTCCTGGATCTCCTGCCAGTACTCGCTGACCATCGAGGCGAGGCGTTCTATCTCGTCGCGGCGAACGGGGACCAGCTCAATCACCCACCTTCTCCTTCTGCCGATGATCCCAGAAAGGCGACAGAACGCGGCCAAAAGCCCGCATTACCAGCCCATTAAATCTGCGCTGATCCTATAGAAATTGTCCCTGCCTGTTGAAGGACGGCTTGCGCTTAGCTGTGCGCTGTCGTGAAACTGTCAGGGTTGCTCCGAAAGCAAGGGAGGTAGCTTTTGCCTCGACGCCTGCTGGGAGCATCTCTCGCCGTGGTGGCCGCGTTGACGGCCGCCTCCCTGGGTCAGGGAGCGCTACTCGTAGCGACGGAGACGGATGTTTCCAACGACGCCATAGGCCTAAGGCTGACGGCAGCCACAGAGCTGAATGCTGAAACGCAAAACGTAGCTCTCGACCCAAACCCACCAGCCGTCATCAGCCGCGCAAGTCAGGGTCCGGTCAGTGATAGCCCGCGTCGAGGGGGTCGCCGCGCTGCGCGCAACGCGCGCCAGGCCATGCTTGGCGCCCTGGACGACCTCTTTGCTCCCGGCGACACTTCCGCCGTCCGCGACGGGTCAGTAGCGCTCGCCGCCACGCCGGAGCCGACCGCCGAGCCCACGCCTGAGGACGACCCGGTTGCCGAGAGTAATGCCCGAGTGGCCGTCGAAGAGCCGACTCCGGAGCCTACAGCAGAGCCCACCCCCGAACCGACACCGACGCCAGAGCCGACTCCGGAAGCAACGCCGGAACCGACAATGGAGCCAACGCCGGAAGTCGTCGATCAGGTACTCGACGCCGAGGCGGAGGGATTGGCCGAACCGAGCCCGGAGGACGAGCCCGAAGCTCCGCCTGCGGAGGACGCCGATTTCGCCTACTACATGAGCGAAGAGTTCCTGAGGCCCTACTTTGGGGACAACTGGCAGACGGCCGCGGCGGTCGTCCAGTGCGAGAGCAGCGGCAACCCACAGGCTCTCAACGAGGCGGGACCGTACGTCGGGCTCTTCCAGATCTACCAGGGGAACTGGGAGGGGGCACACTCGGTCGAGGCGCTCATGGATCCGAATCTGAACGCGAGCCTCGCCGCGGAGTTGAGCGCGGGCGGAGTCGATTGGGCCGATTGGCCGACCTGCGCATGAGGCGCCGGCCCCTCGCTTGACGCTCCTGCTGTCCTCTCCGAGCCTCAGCCCATGACCCTGAATCGCAGTTTTCTCTTCGTGCCGGCGATCCGGGAGAAAATGCTCGAAAAGGCGCCCGAGTCCGAGGCGGACGTCGTCGTCCTCGACCTCGAGGACTCGGTGCCACCGGCAGAAAAGGCACGGGCGCGCGAGCTGGCGGCCCGCCACGCACCCCTAATCGCCGCCGCGGGCCGGCAGGTCCACGTCAGGGTCAATGCCATTTCCACCGGCCTGGCACGCGATGACGTGGCGGGGATCCTCGGCCCGGGAGTCTCGGGCATCAGCCTGCCCAAGGTCGAAGGCCCGCAAGAAGTTCGCGAGTTTGACGTGATCATGCGTGAGTACGAGCTCGAAAGAGGCATGAGACCTGGATCGATCGGGGCCGTGATCTGGATCGAGTCCGCCCCGGGCCTTCTCGCCGTCTACGAGAGCCTGACGGCATCGAGCCGGGTAACGGGGGCCGCGCTGGGCCACGAGGACTGGACGGCGCACATGGGTATTGAACGCTCCGGGGCCGGCGAAGAGCTGGACTACGCCCGGAACGTTATCTCGGTGGCGGCAAGGGCCGCCGGGGTGCTGGCGCTCGACGGGCCCTACTCGGACTTTCGCGATGACGAGGGACTGGAGAGGGAATGCGCCCGCCTGAAGCAGATGGCGATCAAGGGCAAGTTCTGCATCCACCCGCGCCAGCTCCCGATAGCGAACAAGGCATTCGCGCCAGGCCCCGAGGAGGTCGCGTACGCCCGCCGAGTCGTGGAGGCGTGGGAACAGGGCGCGAGGGAGGGAAAAGGGGCCGTTCAGTTGGACGGTAAGATGATTGATATACCGGTCGCCAACAGGGCGCGGGGCGTCCTGGAGACGGCGGCGGCCATTGAACAGCGGGCCAGCCCACCTGGCCACGCCCGATAGGAGGATCCTGCTACATGCTATTGAATCGATTGCTGCTGCCGGTAGCGCTCTTGCTGAGCCTCGCTCTACTGGCAGCGGCCTGCGGCGATGACGACGATGACTCGGACGCCGACGACGAGGAAACCGTCGAGGAGGAAGCGACCGAGGCGGAGGAGGAAGAGACCGAAACCGCCACCGAAGAGGAGGCCACCGAGGAAGAGGAGCCTGAATCGACACCTTCCGAAGAGACCACCGCGGAGGAAGGCGGCGGCGCCAGTGGCGACACCGCGGAGTTCGAGGAGATCCTCGGCAACCTGGATGACTTCCGCGCCGCCTATCAGTTGGAAGGGGCCGGATTCACTGGTTCAGCCACGCTCTACCAGAGCGGCGGCAACTTCAGGATGGACTTCGAAGGCGACGACCTGACCGGAACTCTGATCGTTACCGACACCGACTCTTACATTTGCAGCGACGATGTCGGCGGTGAGGGCGGCGAGGGCTTCTGCCTCGCCTTCCCCGGCGGTGAGGAGCTGGGCGACACGGGCGTCCCGTTCAGCCAGATCTTCTCCGACATCCTTGCCGGCACCGACGAGGCCGGCGTGTCTCTGAGCGACGCCGAGGACAGGGAAGTCGCAGGCGAGGAAGCCAGCTGCTTCAACGTCTCGTCGACTGAGGACGGACTGGAAAGCGAGACGCTCGTCTGTCTCTCATCGGATGGGATTCCCCTGCTGATTGAGGGCACAACCGAGGGTGAAATCTACAGCATGGAAGCGACAAGCGTCTCGGATGACGTCAGCGATGCCGACTTCGAGCCGCCCTACCCTGTGCAGGAGCTTGATCTCGGCGACTTCGACTTCGACGCCGAGTCGGGAAACTAGGCAGAAGGCTCAAGACAAAGGGGGGAGGCGGCGCTGCCGCCTCCCCCCTTCTATCGCGCTCGGTCCAGCCAGAGATCGGCCTCGCCCAGGACCTCGTTGACTTTGGCCTCGATGTTACGGGCATAGGCGATGACAGCGGCGGCCTGGCGCGGGTCGATCAGACCTGCTTCAACCACTTCCGCCAGCTCGTCGGCGTCCTCGATGCGGGCCTCACCGGCGACTGGCGCGACGATATCGAGGATCAGATCGACGTAGGTGATTCGGCCGTCGCTGATGGTGGCGGGCTCGATGATGTCGAGCCGATGCCCGATCAATCGGCCGTCCGGTCCGGCGAAGCGGTAAAGGTTGTGCTTGCGCCCGCGCCAGAAGAACGCCGTGGTTACGGCGCCGGCGGGGAAGATGAAGCCACCCCGCTCGCCGGCGACGGGGGTGGTCCAGGCAACGATTGCGCCGGCGTTATCGAGAGCGATGAGGTCGCAATCGAAGCTCTCGCGGCGTCCATCGAGGTGGATCTTTACCTCCTCGATGCGGCGTCGATCCATCAAGCTATGCTAGGCAGCGTCCGGGGGCTCGTGGGAAAAACGAATGCTATTCTGTTTTGCGCCTGACCGAGCCAATTATCCACCGGCGTCCGTGCGCCCGATCCAGCCAGGGAGAGAGGAGAGGAAGTGAAGTTCGAGAACATCATCTACGAGAAGAGGGGCCGCATAGCCTACGTCACG
>WHTO01000150.1:2783-6336 GCA_009377665.1 Dehalococcoidia bacterium | reverse complement strand
GTTAGCTCCGACGTAACGAAGCCCCGCCCTTCGTTCACAGCGGCGGCGATGGGACTGGTCAGAGTGCGCAGTGGAGTCCTCCCGAACGTGACGGTCGATTCGACCGGGTGAAATTGAGCATACTCCGATCGATGGCCCGCGTGAACCCTGCGCCGCAAAAATCACGTTTTGTCCTCGGCTGGCGACCACCGCGGACGATAGAAGACGCACCGCAACTCGTCCTTGACGGGCTATCGCACCGTGCCCGGACGATCCTGGCCGACGCTCAGGCCACCGGAAACTACATGACTTACCGGGAGGCGATCAACATTCTCGGCTGGGAAGCCAACGAGATCTACAAGGATGGCCGGATAGCCCTGGACATCGAGGATTGGGCGGATCTCGGCTGGCTGGCTGCGCACATCGGGCCGCCCGAGAGTGCCTTGAAGGCAATGGCCGAGGCGACGACAGCCGAGAACGTAGGCCCTTATTCCCCCGACCTCCTGGCGGAGCTGCGTGACCTGGCAGCCGCGAAGCTGGAACGCGCGAGGAGCGACGACTTCGAGGTGATGGGGACGGAAGGGGCACAGGCAGGCATTGCCTACGCTTTGCAGACCCTCGTCAACCCGGGCGAAGAAGTGATCATTACCGATCCCGGCTACTTCCACTTTGTGCCGGCGTTGGAACTCGCCGGCGGGGTACCGGTACGCGTCGAGCTGGGTCAGCATAACGGCTATCGGCTGCAGCCTGACGAGCTGGAAAGGGCGATTACCCCTCGTACGAAGGTGGTGATGGTTTGCGATCCCGTGAATCCGTATGGGACCGTCCAGAGCGAGGACGAGCTGCTGGGAATCATCGAAGTGGCTCGCAAGGCTGGCGCTTTCGTGATCGACGACGTGACGCATCACAGCCACCGCATTGATCCGACCGCCCAGCAGATACCAATGCCCGCGCTTCATGACAAAACGGATACAACACACGTCCTGGCGACTTTCGGGCTGTCCCACGGCTACGGAATGGCGGGAGCAAGGGTCGGCTTTTTAGCGGGTCACCCCTCGCTGATCAGGGCGGCTCTGGCCGTCAAGATAGGGCTGACGCGCTTGAATACGAACCTAGTTGCACAGGTCGGAGCCATTGCCGCGCTTAAGGATGAGGCATACATCGCGCGAAGCGAGGATCTCTACAGGCGGAACCTCGGCCACCTGACGGCGACGGTCGAACAGATACCGGGGCTTGAGATACCTGTGCTGCCTCAGTACGGTTACTCGCTGGTTATCGACGTGAGCGGGACAGGCGTTACCGCTCAGGAGCTGACCGTCTCGATGTTCAAACGGAAGGTGGCCATCTATCCGGGGGATGGACTAGGTGATGTCCGCTGCACCGACTACATCCGGCTTAACTTCTCGCATCCCCATCTCTGGGCCTTCGAGAGGTTCCGGGAAGCCCTGCCCGAGGCTATCGAGGAGGCAAGGAGCGGTCTCTACCGCGACAAGATCATCGCCTTCTTCGAACGATCGGACACAGATCGAGGGAGGCGAATCATTCAACGGCTGCGTGAGCCGCCCAGCCCGTGACAGGCCTCACTCCGTCCTCCTTCAACCTCCGATAAGCTTGAGATGCCATGGCTGCCGTTAGCTTTGCCTGGTATTTGCCCGTGGAGGGCGACGGCGATCACCTTGGGACGTTTATGCCCGAGCGTCCGCCGACCTTGGACTACCTCCGTTTCGTGATCCAGGCGGCGGAGGAAGCCGGATTCGCCGAGATTCTGATCCCTACAGGGACGAGTAACGACTCCTACTCCGCACGCGCGCCGATGATCGAAAGCTGGACCATTGCCTCGGCGCTGGCTCCCGCCACGACGCGGATAAAGCTGCTGGTTGCCGTCAATCCTTCCTGCCACAAACCAGGGGCCTTTGCCCGACAGGCGGCCACGCTCGATCAGCTAAGCGGCGGCCGTATTGGCGTTAACCTGGTCGCCGGCGGCAGCGCTACCAACCCGGAGGAACGGGCGCTCGACCACGCCGGACGCTATCAGCGACTCAGGGAATTTGCGCAGGTCGTGCGAAGCATGTGGTCCGAGCCCGAGACGAGCTTCGCCGGCCGCTTTTATACCCTGGAAAGCGCGCTGTGCGAGCCCAAGCCTGCCCAGGATGGCGGCATACCTCTCTACCTCGGCGGTGCGTCTGAGGAGGCGCGAGACCTGGCGGCACGCTATGTCAGCACCTACTTGATGTGGGGAGAGCCGCCGGATGCAATCGCCGCGCGCGTCGCCGATATGCAGGAGCGAGCCGGAGGTTACGAGCGCTCGTTGCGCTACGGCCTGCGAATCCACCTCATAGTTCGCGATACGAAGGAAGCGGCCGTTCGCGCCGCCGAGGAGCTTCTCGGCCATGCCGACGGCCGCGTTGAAGCCGACCGGCGCAGCGAGTTCGGCAACTTCGACTCGATTGGGCAGGCGAGAATGCTGGGCGTTGAGGCAGGCGCCGACGACTGGGTAAGCGATGTTCTTTGGGCAGGTATCCGCCGCGTTCGCGGGGGCGCCGGAACGGCGCTGGTTGGAACCGCAGAGGAGGTTGCGTCGGCGCTCCGGGAGTACGTCGATGCCGGCGTAGGCTACTTCATTCTCTCCGGCTACCCGCACCTGGAAGAAGCGCGGCGGGTGGGTGAACAGATCATCCCGCGTCTGACCGCGTCCGCCCAAGCCTAGCGATCATGGAAGACGCAGGACTGCGTAGGCTCGCGGGCAAAGTGGGCACGCCCTTTTGGGTCTTCGACCTGGATGCCGTTGAGACCAACGCGAAGGAGCTGCAGCGGGTTGCCAATCTACACTCTCCGGCTACCGTCTCATACGCGATCAAGGCGAATGATCACCCTGCAATACTGAAGGCCATCCGGCGATCGGGGATACAGGCCGAAGCCGCCTCAGGCCGCGAATACAGCCTTGCCCGAGACGCCGGCTTCCCCGGTAGCGAGATAATCTTCAACGGCCCGCTTAAAACCGACGAGGAGCTTCGTGGCGCTGCCAGCGACGGCGCACTAATCAACATCGATAGCCTCGCTGAACTGCGCCGCCTCCTTGGCTTCGAATTGGAGAGCGCGCGACTCGGGGTACGCGCGCAATCGAACCTGATTGAAGGCGCCGTCGGAGACCGTTTCGGCCTGACGGAGGAGGAACTACTCGAGGCCGCTGGTCTTTTGAGGCAGGCCGGGCTGAGGCTTGAGCAGCTGCACACGCACCTCGGAAGCTATGCCGTCAGAGATATCGACGGTCCGACCTCGAAACGCGTGGACTTGATCTGGCCTCGAGGGCCGGAGATGACGGCCGCGATTGCCCGTCGGCTGGCCGGCCTGGCAAGGATCTTGGCGGGTGATGGCGTGGAACCGCGAAGTCTGAGCCTTGGGGGTGGGATGCCACCGCTGCCCGCAGCCGAGGATCACCTGAAGGCTGCGGGCGAGGAGTTTAAGCTGGCCGGCGTTTCGACAGCAGTCGCCTTCGAGCCCGGGAGGGCCATCGTCAATGACGCCGGCCGGCTGGTATGCCGTGTGGTGCAGGTACGCAGCGTCGCACCGGACG
>WHTO01000150.1:0-2773 GCA_009377665.1 Dehalococcoidia bacterium | reverse complement strand
AACCTCCTGCCGACCGCTGAGTGGCATGACATCGACCTGATCAGCATGGAGAGGAGAGGCGAGCCAGTTCCCACGGTCGTTTTCGGTCCGTTGTGCCTGCAGTCCGACGTGCTTGCCTGGAACGCCAAATTGCCGCGGCTGCAGGTCGGCGACCTCGTCGTTGCCAATAGTGTTGGCGCCTATAACCGGGTTAGATCGAGCCCGTTTATCTTCCCGCTGGCGCCGATCGCTCTCGTTCGCGGAGGGCGGGCGCAGTTTGAGAAGCCCGGGCGGGAGCGCAGGTAACCTAAACGACCTCCCGCAGTAGCTGGACCAGCTCGCTGTCGAGCTGAGAACCGGAGGCGCCGTCGATGATGTCTATCGCGGTGCCGCGGTCGAGTGTCTCTCGGTAAGGGCGGTCGGAGGTGAGGGCACTGTAGACGTCGACGACGGAGACGATCTTCGCTTCCAGGGGGATTTCCGCGTCGTGCAGTGATTCGGGGTAGCCTTTGCCATCGGGCCACTCGTGGTGCATGCCGACCCAGGTGGCGACATCGGACATGCCGGGAAGGCACTCAATGACCATCCGTGAGTGCAGGGGATGCTGCTGCATAACCTGCATCTCTTCGATCGTCAGGATGTCTGACTTGGCCATGATGCGGCTGGGAACGCCGAGGTGGCCGACATCGCGCATCAGGGCTGCCCACCAGACGAGGTCGGCGTGGCCGTCTTCGAGCCGGGCACGGACCGCCAGCTTGCGGGCAAGGTCGGCGCAGCGCGCCGAGTGGCCGTGCGCGTAGCCGCACTTGGCGTCTATAACGTCGGCGAAGGTGTGCGCGAAGTCCATTGTGATGCGCCGTGAGCGCTTGTGACTTTCACCTGGCCGCGATTCAACCATCAATTCCGAGAGGCCGTCATCGTAATAGGCCAGCCAGAAGGAATCTGCCCGCACGACGCGATAGAAGACATCGACGAGTTCCGGGTCGAGCTGTACACCCGCCATTTTCGCGACGACAGTGGCGACCGAGTTGCGGGCCGACAGGGCGCTATTTTGGGCGGACATGACGCTCTCGGATACGTGGGCGAGGGCCATGATGCGGGCGGCAAGAGGAATCGAGTTGCCCATTAAAGCGCCGGGCATCCCGCTGCCGTCCCAGTGCTCGTGGTGACTGCGGATGGCGGCTACGGCGCCCTCAGGTAGCTTCAAGTCATCGGCGCAATCGGCCCCGAGCTGGCTGTGACTATCGATCAACTTGTCGATCGACGAGGCTTCCCGTTCAGGGAGCATAGCCATCAGCTTGTCGAACATGTGGGGTGGGTGCTGACCAAAGATCTTTTCCTCATCCAGGCTCAAGCGCTGGGTCAGGCGCGCGGCTACGAAGGGCACGCCAAGGTCGTGCATCAGGGCCCCGTAGAAGATGGCGGCGCCTTCCGTCTCGTCCAGCTCGAGTGCTGAAGCCATCGCCATCGCGATGTAGCAGACCCGCTGAGCGTGCCCCGGCGTGCGACCTTCGGCGAGGTCTACCGCGAGGGAGGTCGCAAGGGTTAATTCAGCAACGCTGAGAGGAGGGATCCGCTTGGGAACCAAATACTCGGCGCCAAGAGAGGCTCGCCATTCCATTACAGTGCGGTCTGTCGTCGTCAAAGCCTCACCTCGATTAGAGAAGGGGGGCGGACCGTCGAAGATTCCCTGGCCCAATCTCCGGCGGTACCGCCCTCACCTGTTGAATATCGGCAGATAGCAAAGGCAGCTTCAGGCAGCGCAGAGGGAACTTGATCACGTCGCTCCGCCCGATCAAACCTCGGGGAATGCCGGTCCACGGATACGCTTGTGGTCAGGGCACAACTGCCTTCCGTGGCTGCGGCTGCATTCTAACGACTTTCGTCTCTGTAAGTCGCTCGATCTCGCTTTGGGCCAGGGCCAGCTCCTGCTGAAGCACCTCAGCGCTGTGCTCGCCGAGCAGCGGAGCGCGGCTCATATCTACCTGCGAGTCGCTCATGCGGATTACCGGGGCGGGCATCTTAAGCTGGCCGCGGGTCGGGTGGTCGTAGGTCACTACCTGGCCGCGCTCGACGAGGTGCGGGTGCTCGAGGATGTCGCTGGTGTCATATACGGCACTGGCCGGCACGCAGTGCTCGGCAAGGTACTCCATGACCTCGAACTTCGTATGCTGGCGTGTCCACACACCGATCTCTTCGTCCAGCGCGTCTCCGTTATCGAGGCGCCCGCGGACCGTCGCGAAACGGGCGTCCGTACCCAGCTCGGGCCGGCCGATCGCCGTAATCAAGGCGTCCCACATGCGATCGGTGACGACCATAAGCATCACGTAGTCGTTAGGCCCGCCGGGGGCGCACGGATAGAGGTTGGTCGGCGAGATGGCGCGATTACCGCGTCGCGGCACGACGCCGTCGTCGTAGCGTTCGCGGAACGATAATTGCGTGCGCATGAAGTTGATCATGCTCTCTTGCATTGACACCTCGACCACCTGGCCCTCGCCGGTACGCTGCGTCTGGATGTAGGCGGCCAGGATGCCGATCGCGGTGTTGAGGCCGGCCCCAGTATCGCCGAAGGTCGGCGCCGGGCGCATCGGTGGGCCATTGCGCTCGCCGGTGACACTGAGGGCGCCCCCGGCGGCCTGGGCCACGGGGTCGAACGACTTGTAGTCCTTGTAGGGCCCGGAAGTTCCGAAACCCTTGATCGTGGCGTAGATGATACGCCTGTTGTGCGCCTTGAGGACGTCGTATCCGAGGTCGAAACTCTCCATCGTACCGAGGGTGAAGTTTTCGACGACGA
>WHTO01000149.1 GCA_009377665.1 Dehalococcoidia bacterium | reverse complement strand
CGCGCCGATCTGACCGCGGTATAGGCAGCTATCAGCCGCGTCAGCGTCCGCTTCAACTGATCACGGATCAGGCTTGTGATCTGGGGATTCAACAGCCGAGGCCCCCGGACTGGACTTGCGGAGCCCGCCCCCCAATTAGCCACCGCCAGCGCTCCGTCCTCAATGCTCTTATTCACAGACTTGTGAAAAGCCCTTCCCGGTTAGCGGCTGCGCCCGAAGCTTCATAAACTGTAGTTTCGTGCTGAAGCTGTATGACTCACTAACGCGAGAGAAAAAGCCCTTCCAGCCCGCAAACGGCGACGCCCGCATCTACGTCTGCGGGATAACGCCCTACGACGTCACCCACGCGGGCCACGCCTTCCTGGTTGTCACCTTCGACGTCCTCCGACGCTACCTTGAGTACCGCGGCCAGGGTGTCCGCCACGTCCAGAACCTGACCGACATCGACGACGACATGGTCCGCAAGTCTCGCGAGACCGGTATCCCCGTCTTCGAGCTCGCCCTCACCAACGACGCCATCTACCAGGCCGACCTTCGCGCCCTCAACGTCCTGCCCCCACACGAATATCCCAGGGCCTCCGAGTGCGTCGAGAAGATCCAGGAGATCGTGGCCGTGCTCCTGGAGCGCGGCAGCGCCTACGAGGACAACGGCAACGTGTTCTTCGACGTTGCCAGCTTTCCGAACTACGGGCGGATGTCCAACGAGAGCACCGAAAGCCTGGCGAAGCGGCCGGACATCCCCCTGGCGGGACGCGGCCGTGCGCCGCTCGACTTCCTGCTCTGGCAGCGCGTCACAGAGCCCGACGAACCGTCGTGGGACAGCCCCTGGGGGCTGGGACGGCCGGGATGGCACGTCGAATGCTCCGCCATGTGCCTTCAGTACCTCGGCGACCAGGTGGACATCCACGGCGGCGGCTCCGACCTGATCTTTCCCCACCACGAATCAGAGATCGCCCAGTCCGAGTCCTTCACCGGGGCGCAGCCCTTCGTCTTCAACTGGCTCCACGTCGGCATGCTGCGCTACGAGGGCGAGAAGATGAGCAAGTCCCTCGGCAACCTTGTCCTCGTGAGGCACCTGCTCACGCGTTATCCGCCCGAGGCCCTGAGGCTCTATTTCGGCTCGATGCACTATCGCGCCAGCGAAGAGTTCAGCGAAGGCGAGCTCGCCCGCTGGGGCGCCGTCTATCGCGACCGGCTGCTGCCGGCGCTGGGCATCTTCGACGGCGACGGCGACATGGACGTCCAGGTCTACGTCCGCCGCTTCGAGGCCGCGATCGATGACGACCTCGACACGCCCACCGCCCTCGCCGTGCTCGACGAGATGGCGGGGGCCGTGCTCTCTACGGGCTCGCCCGAGGGCCGCGCGGCCCTCCAGCACCTGTGCGCCCTCTTCGGCATCGAGACCCCGTAGGGCAAAAGAAAGGGCCCGCCCGGGGGCGGACCCTCAAAAAGGCTCTACGTCTGCCGTCAGGCGGCGACGTAGACCTTATCGATGTGCTCGACCAGAGCACGGCCGCCGCAGCGGCCGCAGAAAAGCCCACGCTTCGTAAAGCGTACGGGCGTGTCCGACGGTCGCAGCCAGGATTTGTCGATGCGAGTCTTCGTCTCGCCCTCGAGGTCGCCCAGGAAGCGGCCACAGCTCATACAGTTCACTTCTGCACGAATACGCATTTGTGCGGTCCTCCACCGCAAGAGATGAATCGTGCTATATTCCGACGGGGGTGGTATAGCTCCTATTGCTCTTGCAGTAGCAAAACTATAGTGCCAAGACTCTCCGCTTTCAAGCCATACGCAGTGAAAGTCATCACAATCGCGGGAATTCCACCTCTATGAGCAGGGGCTACGGGCAGGAGTGCGTCATCGCGCGCGCTCTCGACATCGTAGGCGATCGCTGGACGCTGCTCGTGGTCCGCGAACTGATGCTGGGCAAGCAGCGCTTCACCGACATCCTCGACGGCTGCGGCAAGGTCTCCCCAAACCTCCTCTCCGACCGTTTGAAGAAGCTGGAACAGCACGGCCTCGTTGAACGCGCGTATTTCAAAGAGCTGCCACCCCGCGTCGAATACCGCCTGACCGAGGCGGGCAATGACCTGCGCAACCTCCTCCAGGCGATCATCGACTGGGGCGTCAAACACGTCGGCGACAACAGGCTGGGCCCCGAGTGCCTCGATCTGCAATCCTGGCTCAGCTACGCCTCGGCCTTCTACTTCGACCCCACGGCCGCCGCGGGCGTAAGCGTTACTTATGTCATCAAGGTTGGCGAGGACTGCGGTTACCTCAGGGTCGACAACGGCGCCTGCGATGTCGGAGACGGCGTCCCCGAGCACTTTGACGTTGTCTTCGAAGGCGAGACCCACTGCTGGTTCGACGCCGTCTTCAACCGCTACGACTTCGACGAGGCGGTCCATAGCGGCCGCGTCCGCGTCAGCGGGTCGGCCGAGGCCGCCAGGCTATTCCCAACCCTCCTCTGCCGCCGCACCGCGGTCGCCCTCGTTCCAGCAACCGTATAGCTCGCCCCCCTTTCGGCCTCCATCCTGTCCGTCCGAGCCGTGGGCGGCCCTCTAAACTGACCGCATGCCCGTTCACCCCGCGGATGCGGTTCACCCGCCGCAGGAGCCGCCTGCTGAACAGCAGGGATAACTACCTGAGATGACCAAACCCCTCGTGGCACTGGCGATATCGGAGCTGATCTTCCAGACCAGGATCTCTGGATCGCTCACCGCAGCAGGCTACGACGTGATCCTCGCCGACGATGGCGACTCCCTAACCGACGTGTTGGCCCGATCACCCGCCGCCGTCATCGTCGACCTGCAGGGGCAGGACATCGACGCGCTTGGCCTGATCGCGCGCGCCAGGAAAGACGGCATACCCGTGCTCGCCTACGGCCGCCACACCAGGGCCAACGAGCTGAGGCAAGCCCGCGAGGCGGGCGCCGCCCTGGCCGTCACGCGTTCGCAGCTCGTCGAAGAGCTGCCGGACCTGGTGAAGACAGTCCTCGGCGGCGAACCCAGCTCCGTCCCTGGCGATACCTAGACGCGCTCGATGGTCGCCGTGAGGCCCTGGCTCTCGAGGCGATCGCGGTAGAGCTCGGCCCGCTCCAGCGGGCAGACGATCACCTCCGCCCGGCCGGCGCTGTGGGCCTCGAGCATCACCTCGACCGCCCGCTCGGTTGCCAGCTCGGGCACCGCCCGAAGAAGGGCCCGAACGACGTGGTCCATCGAGTTGTGGTCGTCGTTGTGCAGGATCACCCGGTACGGCGGCAGGACGACGACCGCCTCCTCGGTGCGGCCGCTGGGGACGGCTGTGACGCCCAATCAGGCGACCATTCGCCGCCGCATCGACCAGAGGGCGAGGGCCCAGGCCCCGGCGGATGCGACCAGGAGCCACACCAGGTCGATCAACAGGGACACCTCGAAGTCCCCCGTGACCAGCGCGCGGTCGAGGGCGGTCACGTGCGTGATCGGCAGGAACCAGGCCGCCGCCTGATACTCCGAGGGAAGCTCGTCGAGCGGGAAGAAGACGTCGCCCAGGTAGAACATGGGCAGAGCCACAAGCGTGAAGAAGTACATCAGCTGGTTCATGGAGCGGACCTGCCCCGTGTAGGCCAGTGAGAGGGCCGCGAACATGAAGCCGTGGATAATCGCGAGCGGCAGCGCCAGGATGAACAGCGGCGACTCGATGAGGTCGAACCACGGCGTCAGCACGAGCGCCACCAGCAGGATGTAGAACGTGCTGAGCACCGCCCTGCTGGCCCCCGAGAGGATCTCGCCGGTGATGATGTCGTCGACACTGACAGGGGTCGCCATCATGGCGTCGAAGGTGTGCTGCATCGACATGCGCGCGTACGAGCCCCAACCGCACTCCGATATGGCGGCGAACATCGGATAGACCGCCAGGAGTCCCGGCACCAGGAACTGTAGATAATCCTGGTCGCCCTCCAGCTCCACGAAGGTCCCGAGGCCAAAGCCGAAGCCGATCATGATCAGCATGGGCTCCACCGCGGGCCACGAGAGCTCGCTCTTCCAGAGATGCAGGAAGACATCGCGGTTGCGTCGCCAGACGTGAATGCTGCGGTGGGTTACGTCCGCTGCGAGCATTACTCGACCAGCCCCCTTCCCGCGAGCCTGAGAAATACGTCCTCCAGGCTGGCCAGCCGGCGGATCACCTCGTGACCCTCCTTCGTCAGCTCGCCGAGATCGACATTGAGCGAGCCATCACGGATGAACAGGTAGACGCTGTCCTCGTACTCCTCGATCTCATGGCCGCCGGGATCGCCCCGCAGTTCGTCGAGCAGGCGATGCCCGCCTCCTTCAGTGACGTGAATCTCGATCACTTCAGTCCCCACGTGGCGTCCTATCAGCTCCCCCGGCGTCCCCTGGGCGATGATCCGGGCCTTGTCCACGATCACCAGCCGATCACAGAGGCGCGCCGCCTCCTCCATGTAATGCGTGGTCAGGAGCATCGTGATGCCCTTCTGCTTGAGCTGGCGCAGCTTCTGCCACACCATGTGGCGGGCCTGAGGGTCGAGGCCGGTTGTCGGCTCGTCCAGGACCATCAGCAGCGGGTCGTTGATCAGGCCCCTGGCGATCGTCAGCCGGCGCTTGAGTCCACCCGAGAGGTGCTCGATGCGTTCGTTCACCTTGTCTTCGAGCTGGAACAGCCTGATGCCCTCCCACGCGCGTTCCTTCGCCAGCTTCGACGGGAGGTCGAAGTAGCGGGCGTAGACAAGGAGGTTCTGCAGCACCGTCAGATCGGGGTCGAGGTTGTCGTCCTGGGGGACAACGCCAAGTCGCGCTTTGATATCGCGTTGCCTATGAGCGACATCCATCCCCAGGACCTCCAGGTGACCCGCCGTTACGGGCGAAACGCACGTGATCATCCGGATGGTTGTCGTCTTGCCGGCCCCATTCGGGCCCAGGATCCCGAAGCACTCCCCGTCGACGACGTCGAAGTTGACGCCATCGACGGCGACAAGGTCGCCGTAGTGCTTGGTTAGCGAGCGTGCGGTAACTACTGGTTCGTTCATGGCGCTAAGACGAGGGGCCGGCAGTCAACGTCACCACGGCCCGAACACCAGGCAGCGCCTGGCCGCGTCGCGCGGGCAGGCACCCACGCCCGGCCCGTATCCCAGGGCGTGGCTTATTCCTCGAACTCGCCGTCCATCGGGTTGTCGGCGACGCGGCTCTCAGCCTCAACGTAGCCCTCTTCCTCGTCGGCCTCCGGCGCATCAGTATCGGCCCACTCGTCGCCCGTCTCCTCAACGGCCTCGTCATCCTCATCGTCCGCGCGCACGAGCGAGTCCCTCGTGTAGGCCCGGACGTTCTCAACGGCTGAAGCCGCGAACGAGGGCTTTCCGACATTGGCCTCGGACTGGAACGTCTCTTTGATGACCACACGGGCTACATCGCCATCGACGCTGTGCAGCGCCGCGGCGTACGAGTTGCCGGTCTCCATCAGCGGCAACAGCCGCAACGCCATTCTGGGGTCGACGATACCGATGACCTCGCCGTTCGCGTCGACGGTCTGCAAAGACTTGCCTTCCACTCGCAACTCGACCGAGTCACCAGGTGTGAGGAGCTTCAAGACCCCATCATTGACATCCAGGAGCGTCCCGACGCCCGTCTTGCCGGTCTCTTCAATGAAGAGCTGCGCCGCGATCCGGGGTGATCCCTCGGGCCGCGGCGTCGTGCTCTGGCTCAAACCCTCGAGCCTCTGGAGGTTCTTCTTCGCGATGACGTTGGCAACGTGGTCGAGGTCATAGGACTTTTGATAGGCCTCGCGCGCCTCGTCATAGCGGCCGAGCTCCATGAGCGCCTTGCCCAGCCGGTTTAGACCCTCGGTGTCGTTTGGATAGGTCTTCAGATACGACTGGTTGGCTTCGGCGGCCTCCTCCCAGCGGCTCTCGAGCGCCAGTTTGACGGCAGCCTCGATGGCCTTGCGCCGGGATGAGACCTCTTCAACGTGAAAAACCATGGCTTATCTCCTGCGTGGGGACGCCCCTCGCGAATTTCAGGAAGTGCGGATCGTGGGAGTGGTCGGGGTGCGCAGATTTGAACTGCGGACCTCTGCGTCCCGAACGCAGCGCTCTAGCCAAGCTGAGCTACACCCCGAGGTAGTGGCCGCCTTCTATTCTAGGCCGTTGGCCGCCCATCCTCAATCGACCGCATGTCGTCGAAAAGATTGTTACCGAGGCAGGGGTGCTGCCTCAGATACACGGTTACCAAGAAGTTGAAGGAGGTAATCGTGACCCGAGGCAGCATAAGCGAGTATCTCGCAAAGCAGGAGCAGCGCTACCGAGGAGCGAAGAAGGGGGAGAAGGGGCGTTTGTTGGATGAGGATGAGATGGTGGTAGTC
>WHTO01000011.1:32614-34742 GCA_009377665.1 Dehalococcoidia bacterium | reverse complement strand
GTGACGGCGCCCCCTCCCGAGGTGCCCTCCGCCGTCATCGTCTGAAGCTCTTCCTGCGCCTTCATCAACTGCTGCTGAAGCTGGGCAACCTGCTTCATCATGTTGGGATTCATCCCACCGCCGCCGCCGAACTTGCCCATCGCTAGCCTCCTTCAACTACTTTCCCGCCGAGGTCGACGGCTTGCTGTACAAGATGCCCGCCCCGGCCACCGCCCCTTTCGGGCTCGCGCACATCCGGGCGATAGAGGCACTTCACCTCGAGCTCCGGGCCAAAAAGCGTCCTGACCGAGTCCCGCAGCACGACGAGGAACTGGCCCTCGCCCCCGTTGATCATCTGGTCGGCGTGGAACTGGTGCCGGAAGCCGAAGGTCACGACCCCGTTGTCGTAGCCGCAAACATCGCAGTTGCCGTTGATCATCGCTGAGGCCTTGACGTTGCGGCGCCGGGTCTCGTCAAGCAGCTCGCGCCAGCGCGACCGCATCTCGCGCACGATCTCGGATTCGTTCCCCGGCAGCGGCGCCGCCGGCTCCTGCGGGGCGCTCTGCTGCGGACTCATCGCCGGGCGGCGGGCCTGCGCCCGCGCCGGCGGCAGTGGCGCCGCCCTGGAGGGTGCCCGCTGGCCATTGGGCTGCCCCTCGGCCGGGCGCACCTGGGGCTCGCGTGCCGCCTGCCTGGCTTCGGCCCGCTGATTGGCCTGCACGACGTACTCGGCCAGGGCGAGCTCGAGCGGCATCGGACTCGCGCCGTCTCTCAGATCGACCTGGCCGAAGATCTTGAGCGCCCGCGTGACGTCCTCGTAGTCCGTCGCCCCGGCGATGCTGGTGGCCGCCTCGATGTCCTCGGCGCCGAGGCTGAGGCTCGCGCCCGCCCCACCCGCGACCAGCAGGACGTTGCGCAGCGTGTCCCTGGCATCGCGCAGGAAGCGCTTGAGCTCGACGCCGTCGTCGACGACGGCACCGATTGTGGTTAGCCCTCCGCTGAGGTCCTTCCCCAGCAACTGAGCCACGAAAGCCACCGCCCTCGCGTCGCCGGCCATCCCGAGCTCGGCCTGGACCTGCTCGTGGGTAACGGTCGTGCCGTGCGAGGCCACGACCTGCTCCAGCAGGTTGATGGCGTCGCGCAGGCTCCCCGTCCCGGCCCTGGCCAGGAGCGTCAGCGTGGGCTCGTCCATCACGAACCCCTCCTGCTCGCAGATGTACGCCAGCCGCGCCGCCATGTCGGCAGTGTTATGTCGCGCAAAGTCGAAACGCTGGCAGCGCGACATCACCGTCGGCAGCACGTCCTGGGCTTCCGTCGTCGCCAGGATGAAGACGATGTGGCCCGGCGGCTCCTCAAGCGTCTTCAGCAGCGCGTTGAACGCCTGCTTGCTGAGCATGTGCACCTCGTCGACGAGGTACACGCGATAGGCCCCGACGCTCGGTGCGTAGCCGACCTGCTTGCGCAGGCGGTCGGCGTCCTCGACGCCGCGGTTCGACGCAGCGTCGATCTCGACGAAGTCCAGCGCGCCCTGCGCGAAGGCCTGGCAGGGCTCGCAGGCGTCGCAGGCCTCGCCCTCGACGGGGGCCTGGCAGTTGATCGTCTTACCGAAGATGCGCGCCACCGTCGTCTTGCCCGTGCCCCGCGGGCCGGCGAACAGGTAGGCGTGGCCCACCCTGCCGAGCGTGATGGCGTTAACGAGCGTCCGCGTGACGTGATCCTGCCCGGTGACATCCCGGAAGCGCTGCGGGCGCCACTTCCGGTATAGAACTTCTGTGCTCACTTCACTCGATCATATCGGGAAAGCAGATTCCCAGGGGCTGCCCACCGCCGCGACCGACTGATTATAACCCCGTGCCCAACCCGCCAAATGTCCGACGCAAGAAAAGCCCCGGAGGCCCCACAGAGTTGTTCGCCTTGACTAGCTAGAAGGGACAAGCGCAGCCTATGAGGAACCAGCGGCGTCCCAGGAGTGTTTGGCGACGACCGTCGGGATCGACGTTGCAAGCGTATTCCGCCACCTTGAGGGGTTGACGAGCGCAGTGATGATTGCCAGTGGTTGTCTAAGATTTGTTCGTTTCGTTGGCGGCCTGGTACTCGGGCGCCACCTCGATCTCCTCGAAACCGCAACCCTTGTCCACGCCCAGCACTT
>WHTO01000011.1:5305-32604 GCA_009377665.1 Dehalococcoidia bacterium | reverse complement strand
GGCAAGGAAGGGCGCCTGAAACCACGATGGAGACGCAAGTCATGAAAACTCTTCTTGCTGCTACTACGGCCCTCGTTGCCGTCGTTTCGACGGGCTCGTCGGCATCAGCGTTGAAGTGCTGATAAGCGATGCCCTCCTCGCGGATTGGAAGGTTGACAAAGTCACCAGCCTTCCACGGGTGCTTTAACCCATCGAGGAGCGTATAGCCCTGACCCTTCAGAATGTAGAACATAATGCTGCCCTGGCACTGCTGGCGCCCGCTGCGTGAGCCACCCGGGATCTCCTGCTTGTAGAAGAGCATCGTCTTCAGCGCAATGTTCTTGATGAGCGGGTGGAGGTACCACTTCATCTTGCCGTGCTGGTTGACTTCCCACGGCAGGTCGTTGCCCTTGATTAGCCAGATAGCGTTTTCGCGTTCCGTGCGCTGCTCGTCGCGGATACGCAGCAGTCCGTCGAACAGTGTGCTGTCTGCCTCTATCCCATTCTCCGTCGCGCGAGAGTCAGTCATCGCCCTTACTCCTCCGACAATCTTTGATTCAAGCGCGCTGCTGATATTCGGGCGAAGCGGACTTCTGGTCAACAATCTTCCCCAGCTCGTCCATGTACGGTGTGTAGATAAACGCCATCCAGATGCAGCGTTCGCCCGGCCGGCGATTGTAGTGTTGATGAACGACGCCGTTGGGCTTAATCGGTAGAAGGAGCAGATCGCCCGCCTCCCAGTCCACCTGCTCGCCGTCCGCGATCGTCCAGCCTTCGCCTTCAACGACGTAGATTCCCAGGCCCCCCTGGTGTCGGTGGGCACCAGAGTGCGTACGGATGTCCTGAAGAAACACATCCCAATCCCTGAGTACGGTGTTAGTGCGGTCTGTCTCACGGTGAATGAAAAACTTTAGGCGTCCCTGGCGCGCCTGCTGCCAGGGCACCTCTTCACCCTTCAAAACGACGGCGTTTTGAAAGCTCCGCTCTCGCAACGCGAAGAGGAACTTATGTCCCTCGGCCGAGAAGTCCAGCCCTGGTTCCGGTTCCGGCTCTCGAGTACGTACTGCCTGTCCCATCTCTGTCCTCCCTCTGACGCAAAGCCACTGATCCGATAACACCTGGACACCGACGCAAGCGTCGACTCAAACAGAAGCGGGTCACGGAAAATCCAGTTCGCTCGGTAACGTCAGCCTAATGGGACGAAAAGGAGAACGTCCAACGGGCCGCTCGCCGCGGCAAGACCCGGGGAAGACAAGGGCCGTCCGGGGCTGGTTGACGCTCCCTGTGGCGCATGATAGCTCTTAGTCAAGCCCTGTTCTGGTGTTTTAGCGTTGCGTGTCGCGAGACTGCAACGGTGCTCATCATGCTGCAGGTTGGTGCGCAATGGACAAGGACAAAGGTGTACCGAAACAAGACCCGCAGTTGGCAGGGCCAGTCTCGGGCAACTTGGGTAGGGAAGGTGAACGGAAGTGGTAATAGGATCAGTCTTTGGTCGCCGGAGCCTCTGGCTCAGGCTCGTGTTCACGATCGGCGTATTCACCGTGCTGTTGTCGGCTTGTGGAGACGGTGACGACGGTGACGACGATGACGACGACGTGGAGACATCAACTGAGACAGAGGCTACAGAACCAGCCTCCGAATCAACTGTTAGCGAGACTGCGACTGGAGAACCAGCGAGTACGGCGACGGGCGAAAGCAGCGCGGAATTCGACGAAGACGCAGTCGCGGATTTCTATCGAGGCAAGACCATCACGATTCTCGTCGGATTCAGCGCCGGCGGAGGATATGACCTGCAGGCGAGACTGATTGCCGAGCACATTGGTCAGTACATCCCCGGGAACCCGACGGTCATCGTCGAGAACATGGAAGGCGCGGGCAGTCTCGTTGCCTGGAATCATATGTATAGCGCCGGTCCGACGGACGGCACGCTTATCGGTTACTCCGCCGGTAGCCAGATCCTGCAGCAGGTGCTCGGAAACCCGGCTGTCGAGTTCGACGCGCAGCAGGTGCAGTACCTGGGGGCTCACACCCAGGACACCTTCGTGTTGGTGGTGACGAACACAAGCGGCGTCACCGATATCGAACAGATCCTCCCCCCCGACCCCGAAGAGGAGCTGACCCTTGGGGGGACGGCGCCGGGCTCCACGAGTGCCGACGTGCCCCTCGTCCTCGAAGACGTGCTCGGTGCCAATATCAACCTGATAACCGGGTACGACGGCAACGCCGCCATAGCGTTAGCGATGGAAAGCGGCGAAATCGAGGGCTTTTCCCCGGGTCTTGATTCACTGCGCTCCGCCTATGCCGAGCAGTTCGAGAATGACTGGAGCCCGCTCGTCACTCTTACCGAAGAGCGCGTCTCGGATCTCGGTGACGTACCCGCCATCCTGGAGTTCGCACCTGATGCTTCCGCCGAGCAGGTAATCACCTATGGAATCATCCGGCCGGCACAGTTTATTCGCCCTCTGGTGGTTGCCGCCGATGTCCCAGAGGACAGGGTACTTGCCCTGTCGAGGGCGATCGAGCAGCTCGCAGAGGACGAAACCTACCAGACAGCTTCCGCCGACGCGGGCCTCCAAATGAATCCATTAACGGGCGACCAATTGAGGGCTTTCGTGGAAGACTTCTTTGCCATGCCCGAGGATGTCCGGGCCAGGCTGCAAGAACTTTTGGCGCCCTGAGACGCGCCAGGATAACCCGTACAGCGGGCACCCGCCTGTTCGGTTGCCCGCCTTGCCAACACAGAGACAGAGCGTGAAGCCACATTGCGGAAAAGGTACTGGCTGCCGGGAGGCAAGCGCGCTATTCATGCGGCGGCTGCAAAGCTGACGCCGTTTGTCAGGAGGTCTGAGCGTGGACTTAACACAGCTTGAAACCATCACCTACGAGATCAGTAACAGCGTGGCGATCCTGCGCCTGAACCGTCCGGAGCGTCTGAACGCGGCCACCCCAGAGATGTACGCAGAGATGAGGGACGTCCTGGCCGATGCTGCCAGGACCAGCTCGGTTCGAGCCGTTGTGATCGCCGGGACAGGGAGGGCGTTCTGCGCGGGTGGGGACGTCAAGGAAGGGGGCCCGGTTCAGGGAGCGATGAGCGGGACCAGCCTCGAGTTCCTGGACCTCTACGAGCAAGAGGTGGGGCCCACGCTCCTCGCGATTCGAGGCCTTGGCATGCCCACCATCGCTGCCGTCAACGGGCCGGCGTATGGCATCGGGTTCGACATAGCTCTCTGCTGCGACCTTCGCATTGCCTCACAGGAGGCTATTTTCAGCTCGTATTGGATCCGCCTAGGGCTAGCCCCAGCCGGAGGCACGTTCTGGACACTCCCCCGCATCGTAGGGCACGCCCGAGCCATGGACATGATGCTCTCAGGACGTAGGGTCGAGGCCGACGAGGCGCTCGCGGTCGGGCTCGTAACAAAGGTCGTACCCACCACGGCTGAACTGGAGGCAGAATCGATGGCTCTCGCCGAGGCCATTGCGGATGGCCCGCCCGTCGGAATGAAGATGACCAAGGAGCTTGCCGAAATCGCATGGAATCTCAGCCTCCCGGAGGCCTTGCATGTTGTGCGTGGCTACAACTCAATCGCGCTGAAGACCGAGGACGCCCGGGAGGGCTTGAACGCAGTTCGCGAACGACGACCGCCCGGCTTTAGAGGTATCTAATTGGACGCCGTGTTGGCCAGGCCGTTGACCGCCAGGTACCGGCGCTCGGGCGCCTAGTGGGACCTCTGACTGGAAGGAAGCTCATCGAGCTCGAGGGCGTTTCATGCGCGTTCTATGGACAGATGTTGCGCCATCTCGGCGCCGAGGTGTGGAAGGTCGAACCGCCCGCCGGTGATTGGGCAAGGCGGCTGGCTCCATTCGTCGACGACCACGTCGACACTGAGCACAGCCTCTTCTGGATCTCATACAACAGGGGCAAGAAAAGTCTGAGCCTGGACCTGCGATCGGAACCGGGGCAAGCCGTCTTTACACAACTGCTTGGCAGAGCCGACTTCCTTGTATCCGGTTATGCTCCCTCTTTTTCGAGAGAGGTCGGGCTGGATCTGGAGCTTCTGTGTGGGGAGCACCCGTCCCTTATAGTGGCATCAGTGACGCCGTTTGGGCTCGATGTGGACCTCGGGGATCAGCCGGCTATCGACCTCATCGTCCAGGCTTCCAGCGGGTATATGCACATGACCGGCGATCCCAGCCGAGAGCCCCTGGTCGTAGGAGCCGGGCACCAGGCACCCTTCCATGGGGCGATGTGGGCGCTCGTGGGCTCCCTGATTGCAGATTACTCGCGAGTGCGGGGCGGTGGAGGCGCGCTCATCGACGCCTCGATGGAAACCGCTTTGTTGTGGCCGATCGCGCCGGGTATCTCCCAGTGGGACTCGGCGCTCGTCGATCTTGCCCGCCTCGGCGATAGACGGGTTGTCGGCACCGAGTCCGTACGCCTGGTCTTTCGGTGCAGGGATGGTCACGTGGTCTGGTTTCTGGCCGGCGGCCCGGCGGGGCGGGTAGGGATGACCGAGCTTTTACAGTGGATGGACGAGGAGGGCCTCCACTCACCGGACCTAACGGCGATCGACTGGCCCACATTCGACATAGTCACCACGCCAAGAGAGACGCTCCTGCGCTACGAGGAGCAGTTCGAGGCATTCCTCCTGACAAAAGACAGAGATGAGCTCTTGGACTTTGCCTTGCAAACGGGCTTGATGATGGCCCCCGTGCGTGACTTCCAGGAGCTTCTCGATGACGTTCAGTTGACTTCGCGTGGCTACTGGTCGGATTCCACCGATGACAAAAGGGGGATCAGACTTCGGCTGCCCGAAGCGCCGATGAAGGCCACGGAACGAATCTGGGAGGCCGCCGACGCCGCTCCCCGTCTGGGTGAGCACACTTCAGAAGTCCTGACACGGGAACTGACGATGAGTCCTCTTGAGATAGCTGCCCTGCGCACGAACCAAGCAGTTTAAGAGGATGCCCGATACCAATCCGGATGGCCTGCCGCTCGAGGGTCTTCGTGTCTTGGACTTTTCCCAGACCTGGACAGGGCCAACCGCGACACGACAGCTCGCCGACTGGGGTGCCGCCGTGCTCAAGATCGAGATTCCGGAGCGGCCCGACATCATGCGCCTGTCTTCGCCGCTCAAGGGAGATACCAGCGACCGGCTGAACAGCAGCGTTCTCTTCGCAATCTTCAACACCAACAAGCTCTCCGCGACTGTGGACCTCAGATCGGCCGGAGGCAGGGAACAGCTGGGTCGGATCCTGGCGTGGGCGGACATCGTGGTCGAATCGTTTGCTCCCGGTGTGGCGGCGCGATTGGGCATCGACTACGCCTCGGCGCGGGCAATCAACCCATCCGTGATAGTCGTAAGCCATAGCCTTCTCGGTCAAACGGGTCCCCACTCAGCTCTTCGTGGGATGGGCTACCTGACCTCCGCCATGAGTGGGTGGCAGTCAGCAACCAGGTATGCCGACGATTCCACTCCCTACGGCCCGTATTCAGCGTACGGCGACTTCATCAGCTGGGGATTCACAGCCCTGTCCATTCTGGCCGCCCTGGAGTACCGAAGGCGGACCGGCCGTGGGATGTACATCGACCAGGCCCAGATGGAGTCTTCGAACTACTTTGCCCTCCACGTGCTGGCCGATGCCTGGGTGAATCACAACCCCCAGCTCGGCCAAGGCAACTTGAGCCGGTCCTATGCTCCGCATGGGTGTTATCCATGCCTCGGAATCGATAGTTGGTGCGCTATTGCAGTCACCAGCGACCAGAAATGGCAGACCTTCTGCAGCGTGATCAAAAAGCCGCCCTGGGTTGAGGAGTATCGAGATATCGCCGCTCGCCTCGCGGGAAGGCCAGCAATCGACAAAGCCATCTCGGAGTGGACGATGGCGAAGACAGCTGATGACGTCGCCGCGCGGCTTCAAGCGGCGGGGTTGCTCGCTTCTAAGGTTCGCAAGTCGAGCGATATCCTTGCGGATGAGCGTCTCGCCCGCCGGGCTTTCCGGCGTCTGCCCCACTCGACGATGGGTGATTACCTGACGCTGGTCGGCGCCTTCACGATCAGGGGGCGGCCCGACCCGCCCTTTCGCCCTGCCCCCTTGATGGGCGAACACACCACCGAACTGACCTCGCTGATCTCAGAGCGCCTGGATTAAGGGAAACCGACGGTCGCGCTCAGGAAGGAAAGTGTCAGGACAAGCTATGAATCCTGCAGATGTCTTGTTTTTCGAGGACTTTGCCGTAGGTCAGTCCTTCGAGCTCGGCACCCACGCGGTGACAAAGGACGAGATCATAGACTTCGCTAAGAAGTGGGATCCTCAGCCATTTCACCTTGATGACGCCGCGGGGGAAGAGTCCCCTTTTGGGGGGCTGATCGCCAGCGGCTGGCATACCGTATCCGCCCTCATGAGCCTCTGCGCCGGCTTGCTCAACCGCAGTGCCGGGATGGGTTCGCCCGGAGTCGACGAGGTGCGGTGGTGGCAGCCGGTCCGCCCCGGGGACGCGCTCACCGGTCGAACTACTGTGCTGGAAGTCAAGGCTTCGCAATCAAAAGCGGACAGGGGGACTGTTCTGCTGCTCTCTGAGCTCTTCAACCAGGATGGGAAACGCGTCCTGAGCATGAAGGGTGCCGCGTTCTTCGCTCGAAGGCGCTAGAGCCCACATCAGCCTGACCCCTCCCCACACAGCGTAAGGATTAGGTCCGTGCGCCGCACGGACCCCCCAGGGCGACATGTGGCTATCGCCGTCTTGGACTAGGGATGGCGAAAGCGGCGCAACATGACGCAGACCGTCACTTCCACTTATCCTCATTGTTCTCGGCGCTGCCCCTCGCCTTTCTAAGAACCGGAGTCCTGGATTATCGAGCCCAACTGATCGTTGTGTTCACCCATCATCGGAGCGGGGCGAAGGTGGGGCTCTGGCGTGTCCCACATCCGAAAGGCGCTAAGAAGTGTGAGGTAATCGCCCATCACCGGATGAGGCAGCCGGCGGAAGGCGTGCCGCCCGAGGCGCTCGTTGCTCACAACATCGCTCGCCTTATGCACCTTCTCCGCGAGCACGTCGTAATCGCGAAGGCGACCGACCACGTCGTCTACTTTCTGCTTACTTGTCCATGCCGATAGATCGCGATCGATCTCATGCCTGCCTCTAACCCGAAGCGATATGGTCGGGTGTTTACTCACCCATTCGGGCTGGCCAAGGGCATCGCAGAAGCGCTGCCACTCCTGCTCGCTAGTGACCGCTATGGCACACCAGTTGTCGCTCCCGACGCACGGGTAGCATCCATGGGGAACGAACAAGGCGTGGGAGTTGCTTCCCCCCGCCTCGCCTGCGCCATTAACCCATGCGTCGGCGAGCGTGTGGAGAGCGAAGAAAGTTGACGACTCCATCTGGGCTTGATCGATGTACACGCCATGGCCGGTCTTCCTGCGCCGTTCAAGGGCGGCAAGAATCGACAGGGCCATAAACCCCCAGCTAATGAAGTCTCCGTAGGCTGAGTAAGGCCCAAACGGCGTCGAGTCATCGCCGTAACGGGTGGCCGACTGCCAACCGCTCATTGCCGAGGTCAGGAACCCCATCCCTCGAAGAGCCGAATACGGGCCTGTCTGGCCTAGCAAGGTGTGGCTCAGCACGATGACTTCGGGGTTTACCTGGCGCGCAGATTCGTAATCGATACCCAGCCGCTTCGCGACTCCTGGAGCGAAGGACTCTATGACGACGTCAGCCCACTTGAGGAGCCGCAATAGCTGACCCCTGCCTTCCTCCGTCTTCAGGTCGATCGTTAGCGAAAGCTTGTTGGTGTTAAGGACTGCGAAGATGGCACTGCTGTCCAGCGTGTCCTTCACCTCACCCTTGAAAGGCGACGACAGGCGCATTATGTCCGGTCTTTCGGGCGTCTCCACCTTCAACACGACGGCACCCCAGTCAGCGAATTGCCGCGTGGTCGTCGGCCCCGTCCACGTTTGAGAGAAGTCGAGAATTCGAAGTCCGTCGAGTAGACGCTTCGCGCCATCGTTATCCACGATCTCGCCTAAACGACGGATTGCCCTCTCAACGCTATAACCTCGCGCTCACTCATCCCCAGCTCCTTCGTCAAGACCTCCGAGGTGTGCTCTCCAAGATGCGGTGCAACAGCGCTTTCCTCATCCCAGATAGGGTCCGTCGTCCTTGTTGGCGCTCTGGGCACGCGCAGATCGAGGCCGCGCCTGGCGTCCGATACCTCATTCCAGTAGTTTCGCGACGCCAACTGAGCATCGCAGAGCAGTTCATCGAAGTCCCTCACTGGTGCCATCATGAGGCCGGTCCTCAAGGCGAAGCCAAGGAGTTCATCCCTCGTCTTGGTCAAGAAGAAGCTCTCAAACTGCTCCTCGTAGGTGCGGAGAGTGTCCTGGGCCGTCGCGATTATGTCGAAAGTGCCCCAATCAACGGCGGCCAGTTCCTGGGGAGCAAGCCCTTCCTCGTTCATCCATTCGAGGAGCTCGCGCATACCGACGCGACCCGCTGGGCCCCCGGCCAGGAACCAGACAATAAAGCCATCACGACACCGAAAGACAGACTTTATCGAGCTTGTCCCAACTATGCGTCTCTCGCCGAGCCGGACAAGATTGACGCCCGTCGCGTCCCACTGCGAGAAGACAGGGCTGGTTAGCCAGACCAGAGATGTCTGCATCGAGGTATCGATGAACGCCCCACCGCCCCCCCGGCTCCGCGAATAGTCGGCGATCAAGGAACCAACAAGTGCCCACATGGCGCCGTGAAAGGGCGCCTGGTAGCCGCCACCTAGCATCAATGGTGCTCGATCCGGGTGGCCACTCATATGCATATATCCGCTGGACGCCTGGACGATGATGTCAACACCCGGCCGATCCCCAAGATCCACCTCTAGCCCGAAAGGAGTCACGGATGCCATCACGAGCGAGGGCAACTTCTGGTGCAGCTCTGCCAACTCGAGGCCCTTGTCGACCCAGAATGATGAAGCGTAGCCCGAGACAAGAAAGTCCGCCCGTGAAAGGAGTTCGAGGAACAAGGCCTTGCCGTCCTGCGATTCCAGATTCAGGGTCAGGCTCTTCTTGCCCGCGTTGTAGGAGATCCAAAAGAGGCTGTGCTCCAGGTCGGTCGTTCCGGCAACGAATGGCGGCATACGCCTTGCCCAGTCACCGGATAGTGGTTCTACTTTCCATACCTCGGCGCCGAGAGCCCGCAGGAGTCTGCCGTAAAAGGCGCACGATACGCCTTCCAGCTCGATCAGCTTCCTTCCGGCAAGCGGCCCCGCCAACCTATGCAGTTCTCCGCGCCAGGTCGAGGCCCCGAACCGGGCCGGATCCTGAAAAGGGGCGCCGCACATGGCCTTGACGCGTGAGGATCACACCGTGAGCTTCGGCTGCGTCTGCCTTATCCCGACGGGCTGACTTACGAGCCGCGGAATACAGGGGACCTTCGCTCCCGAATCGCATTCAGGGCTTCGTCAGCGTCCTGCGTCTTCACCGACAGTGCCGTGGAGCTCCTCGAGACGCGCAAAGCCTCGCTGAAGGTCAAGTTGGACGTAAACTCCGTGAGTTCCTTGATCATCTTCATGGCAACAGGCGGTCCTTCCCCGACCGTCCGTGCCAGTGACAACGCCTCTGCCTCGAGGTCCTCCGGTGCGACGACCTTGGCGAGCAGACCCATTTCCAGCGCCTCCGCCGCCTCGACGCGCCTTCCGGTCAACATCATCTCAAGCGCTCGGCCATGCCCCACAATACGTGGCAACGTCCAGAACGTCCCGGCTGCGGGCGGCATGCCAAGCCGAATCCAGAAGGCGCTGAATGCCGCGTTTGTGGATGCTATACGAAGGTCACAGCAAAGCGCAAAGTCAAAGCCGTGCGCATAAGCAACCCCATTTACAGCGGCTATCGTTGGCACACGCGCATTTTTGAGCTTGACCATAAGGGGTGAAATAGTCTGCTCGTAGAAGGTCAAGAAATCCACACCTGACCAGGTGTGTCGAGCGGCCTCAAGCGGTCCCCCTTCCTTAACGTCGCCGCCCGAAGAGAAGCCGCGACCAGCACCTGTGAGGACAAGCGCGCGGATACTTCGCTCTCGCTCCAATCCATCGAGTATTTCCGTCAGGTCTTCGGCCATCTCGAGATTGAAAGCGTTGAGCCGTTCGGGACGGTTTAGAGTGACCAGGCCGACGCTATCTCTCACTTCATAGATCAGAGTCTCATAGCGCTTTGATTCGCCCATCCCAACCCTCCTACTGTAAAGCCACTGCGGCGCATTCGAAAATGCGGAAGCCTGCCACGACCTAAAGGCAAGGTTCACAACATCACTCGGTACGTGCAAGCAGGCGCGCTTGTTGATGCCAATGGCTTGGATTCGTTCCGTACCCAGGTGAGACAGAACATTTTCCGGAAAGCCCCAACCGCGGGGCGACGCTGTTGCCAGCGTCGCCCCTGGATACTCGCTGAGAAACGGAAGAGGACTTAGCTACTAAGCAGCAACTCCTGCAGCCGCACCCGAACATCCTCAGAGGTCGCCAGCGTCTCAATGAAATTGTCGACGATCGTCCGCAACTCCTCAGCACTGAGGGGATCTACGTCGGTGCCGGCTCCCTCGGCAAAGGCCAGGAACTCCTCGTCCAGCAGCATCTGCTCGAGGGCCCGAGAGAGGGCGAGTACTCTGTCCTCCGGAACTCCAGAAGCCACCACTAGCGGCCGGTTGAACTGCTGGGGCTGAATGCTGCCCGCGGTGATGACCTGCTCCGCAAACTCGTCCGTAGCGAAGTCCAGTATCGCGGGGACGTCAGGAAGGTCCTCGAACGGCTCCGCAGCGAGTGCAACAAGCGTTGTCCAATCGTTCGCGAACTGGTCTGCGTAAGCGGACCGAGCCGAGTTGAGAGTGACCATGGTCCCCTCGACCTCGCCGCTGTCCATGGCCAGAACTATAGGAGAAACGCCATCATAGCCCGTGATCAGATTGATGCTTGCGCCAAGGGCCTCCTGCATGATTACGGCGTGGTCCACGTCGCCGGAGCCCGGAGCGCTACCTCCTGTCGTGATCTCCTGTGACTCTGGCGGCAGAATTTGATCGAAGCTCTCGATACCGCTCGCACTCGTCGCCACCATGATGAATTGACTCTGGACGATCGTGCCCAGGTACTGCATCTCCTGGGCATCGAACTCGACCGCCGTGTTGCCCAGCGCCTGCTGCAAGATCTGCGCCCCATTTGAGTAGCCGATGACGGTACCGTCAGATGGCGCCGCGTTAGCAAGGTGGTTCCACGCCACGAGGCTGCCCGCACCCGGCATGTTCTCGACGATCACGGTCGGGTTGCCCGGGATGTACTGTCCCAGATGCTCGGCAATAAGCCGGGCTTCAAGGTCGAACCCACCACCCGCAGTGAAGCCCACAAGGATGGTCACCGTCTTCCCACTGTAGAACTCAGCAACGGCCTCCTCGTCGAAGTCCGCGGAGGTTACTTCCGTCGCGGTTTCCTCGGCCGTAGCCTCCTCCGTCGGTGCTTCCTCGCCAACTGTTTCTTCGGCTACCTCCTCGCCTTCGGTCGGCTCCGTGGCCTGTTCTGTAGTCTCCGGCTCAGTCTGATCGTCGTCGTCATCGTCCCCGCACGCTGAGCCGACGACCAAAGCGGCCAGTACAAACACGCTAAGGAACAATACGGCGGTGGAGCGAGTGTATCGGCGAATGCCAACCATGTTTCCCCCTTCGGCTGATCTAACCAGGTGCTCCGCAATCCGAACCCTTACAGGTCACAAATCCACATGTCCTCCAAGCCGGTTAGCCAACCGCTGAGATCGGGTAAATCACCTTCGCCCGAAAGGACTGAACGATTGGCTAGATCCTTGCAGTTAGGTAAAGCGCCTGCGACTTACCGGTCAAGCGGGATCGGATAATGGAGCGTGATCGTGTCGCCACAACTAGGCCGCGGAAAGCAGCGACGGGGGCCATGTTAGGATTACCCAACATGCGTCGGCGGATGCCCCGTGGCACCCTTGCGCGCAACCAGAAACAGCTTGCGACTGTGATTCGTGCAGCACAACCAGGGAGGACGATGGACGGCTCGACTCGGACTAGAATCCGTGAACCTGAACCCACGATTGGGGACCCTTATGACGAGGTACTGAAGTACCTGTACGAGCTGAGGGCCCGCAGCTTCCAGCGGGCTGTGGTACTCAGAGGTGACGAGGCGCCGTGGGAAGAGTCGAGCATGGGGCGACTCAAATTCTTCATCAACCGCGAAACGGACGACACAAACACGGTGCTCCGCGACTGGAACGTCTTTCTACAGGACATCGACGTTGACTCCGGCAGCCATAAGCATCAGGGCGGCCTGGCGATCTACGTGGTCGAGGGCGAAGGCTGGACGGACGTCGATGGGGAACGAATCGAGTGGGAGGCCGGAGACCTGCTCGTCTTTCCCATAAGAGCCGGTGGCGTCCCTCACCAGCACTACAACAAGCATCCCGGCGAGAGATGCGTCTGGATGACGCTCATCTTCAGTCCCTATATGGACGAAGTAGGGAAATGGGTCGACGAAGGGCGCGAGCCTGGCGATGGCCACGGATCGGACGAAGATCGTCAACGCGAAATAGAACCTTCCAGTACGTATCGAGCGACTCTTGAGTACTTGCGAGACTTGCGGCGACGGAGCTTCGAGAGACAGGTGCTCCTCCGCGGCGAAGAGCGTCCCTGGGGGAAATCGCGTCAGGGTTTCCTTAAGCGTTTCATCAACCGGGAAACCGACTTGACCAACAGCGTCCTGCGCGACTGGAGTGTCTTCCAACAGGATATCCGCAATCACTCAGGCGCCCACCGCCACCAGGGAGGCCTGGGAATTTACGTCGTGGAAGGCGAGGGTTGGACGGATGTCGACGGCGAGCGGGTGGACTGGGAGGCGGGCGACCTCATCCTCCTCCCGATTAAGCCCGGCGGGGTGCTCCACCAACACCATAATCGGCACCCCGGTCAGAACTGTACGTGGATGGCGTTCATCTACAGCCCCTACATGGACGAAGTAGGCAAATGGGTCGAGCAGAAGGCGGTATCACCGGACTTTCAGCAGCACCCTTAAACGAGAAATAGGGAGACAATCATGGCGATGACCAACGCCCGCACAACCGAGGACGGCGCCCAGGCAGACGGCACCTTGTTCGGCGAACTGCTGCGTATCCGCGACGAGCAGCGAAAGGAACGGGAAAGCGCCATCTGGCTGATCAAGGGGAAGGACCTGCCCTGGGAGGTCAACCAGCACGGCAAGATGAAATGGTACCTCCATCCGCAGCTCAAGGACATCGCTCTCAAGACGATGCTCTTCTACAAGCAGGAGATCGCGGGTGGCTCCCGCAGCGGCCGGCAGCAATGCCAGGGCAGCATCATTTTCTACATCCTCAGGGGTCAGGGCTACACGCTGCTGGATGGCGTAAAGCACCCCTGGACAGCCGGAGACTTCGTCAACCTTCCGATCCGCGAAGAAGGCATCGTCTACCAGCACTTCAACGCCGATGCCAAAGAGCCAGTGGAAATGATCGGCTGTGAGCCAAACCTGATCGAAGTCCTGGGTGTCGACAAAGGTTGTGGCTTTGAGGAGCTAGAAGTCGCCCCCGAGTATCGCGAGCAGAAGGAACGCCCCTAGCCTCCGGCCCTCGAACGGGAGTCGACTGCTAGTCTTCCAGCGCACACTGCGTGAAGCGCCGCCGCCAACGCTCGCGGAAGGCGCTTCGCGATGGGCGCCCCACCGAACGTGACACCAAATAGTTTGAACTGGCACTGCTGCACCTCGACTGCCCTGCTAACCACAGGCTTGACGCGAGGCGTCCGTTAGCCGGGACGCGCTGCAGATGCCGCCTGGCCGATGGCTTATGGCTCCCTCTGCTCTACACCTCGCGGGCGATCTGCTGCAGCTCCGACAGGTGGATGACGCCGTTGGCGTCCTTGCCGCGCGCCGCCAGCAGGATGCGCACCTGCCCCGAAAGCGCCGTCCCCGCCGCCGCCTTGAACGACGCCTCCAGTTGCAGCTGCCGCCCCGACGAGAACGTACTGTTCGTGAAGCAGAACTCGAGGTCGGGCAGGCTGGCGATCGTCGGCAGGTCTTCGTAGGCGAGCGTCGCCTGCTCCCTCGTGTTGCACGAGCCAGTCAGGAACTCCAGCCCGGGCGGGCGCGCCATGATGTAGGTCATCGTCACGTTCTGAAACGTCGCGCCTGAGGCGTTGGTCAGAAAGACACGCGGGCTCACCGTGTCGGCGATCTGCGGGACGTCGCTCGGGAAACTGCCGTCTATCTGGAAGTCCCCCGCCTGGAACACGAACGCCTCGCCCAGAGGACCAACCAGGTCGTCGCCGGCCGCGCTCCTGCCCGCTACGCTCGCCTGCACCACCACCCCGCTCGCCGGCGTCGGCTGCGCCAGGTTGAAGCTGATGATGTAGTCCAGGGCCTCGCCCTGCTGAAAACGGGCGTCGTCGGCCGCGCCGAAGACGCGGCCGCGCAGCGGTTGCAGGGCGGCGATGTTGACCACGCCCGCGGCGTCGTCCGCCATGCAGGCGGCCTGCCCCGCACAGAGGTCAGATGCCAGCTCCGGCAGGACGCCCAGGGAAACCCCGGCGAAGTCCAGCGACTCCGTCGCGTACTCCACCGTGATGCTGACGCTGTCGAAGTCTTCAACATTGCTGCCCAGGCTCAGCCGATAGTGGACGGCCGTGCCGCCCGGCTCGACCGCGAGCGCCTGGAAGGCCGCAACCATGCTCCACCCCTGCGCTATCACCGGCAGGCCGGCGACACCTTGCAGGCCAGCCGGGGCAGGGGCTTCTACCGCCTCCGGCGGAGGAGTGGCGCTCGGTGTTGGATCGGCGGTCGCGTCCGGGGTTCCCTCGGCTTCCGGTTGTCCGTTGCCGTTTTCGTCATCATCGTCGTCGCCGCCGACGAGGTCGCAGGCGGTGATTGCCAGCATCGCCGCCAGCACCAGCGCCAGCCAGGGGCTACGCACCTAGCAGCGCTTCCTCACGTGCTCGCATGGTTGCCTCCTCCTGCGCTTCCGCGTGGTCGTAGCCGAGGACGTGCAGAATGCCGTGGAACAGCAGGTGAGCGATCTCGTCCTCCACGGCTTTGCCGTGCTCCGCGGCCTGGCGCGACGCCGTCTCGTACGAGATCACGACCTCTCCCAGGTGGCGCACCTCATCCGGGGGGGCCACGAACCCGGCCTTCTCGAGCTCCGTCAGGTGCACCATCGGGAAGGACAGGACGTCCGTCGCGTGGTCCTCTCCCGCGAATTTCCTGTTCAGGGCCTTGATCTCACGGTCGTCGGTGATGACGAGGCTGATCTCTGCGGGACGCCCGACGCCCTCGCTCTCCAGGGCCCGCGCCGCGAGGTCGCTCAGCCAGTCGATATCGATCAACGGCTCATAGCCCTTCTTGAGCAGGACGTTGATGCCGTACTGCGCCTCGGCCACGTGCCTCAGGTTAGCGCATCGTCCGCCTACGTTTAAGTCGATCCAGGGGGAAGGCCTGCTAGCCGGCGAAGACCGCGGCGGCGCTCTCTGCGGCCTCGATCAGGGGGCCAGGCACCAGCCCGAACACAAACACGCCCAGGGTCGTCGCGGCGATCGAGACGCCCAGCGGCAGGCCCAGCGCGGGCCGCCGTTCCTCGCGCTCCGGCCCCTCCTTCAGGTACATCTGCGCGACGATGCCCAGGTAGTAGAAAGCGGCGACCGCGGTGTTGCCGACAGCGATCAGCACCAGCCACCAGAGCTCGGCCTGCGCCGCGGCATTGAAGATGTACAGCTTCGCCCAGAACCCAACGGTCGGCGGCAATCCCGTAAGCGACAGCAGGCAGAGCGCAAGCGCCGCCGCCGGCAGCGGCCACGTCCGACCCAGCCCGGCGTAGTCCGAGATCGAGTCGCTGCCCAGCCGGTTCGAGATCGCGATCACGGCGATGAAGGCGCCCAGGTTTGTGAAGGCGTAGCTGGCCAGGAAGAAGATCGTGCCCGCGGCCCCGATCGCGAACTCGTCGTTTCCGGCGCCGACCGCCGCGACGCCGACCATGATGTTCCCCGCCTGCGCGATAGAGCTGTACCCGAGGAGGCGCTTGATGTTCGTCTGTGGCAGCGCGAGGAAGTTGCCGATCACCATCGAGACCGCCGCGATCCCCGCGACCAGGATCTCCCAGTCGGCAGCCACCTCGGCGTCCGCGAAGGCGGTGTAGAAGACACGAAGGAGCATCGCGAAACCCGCTGCCTTCGAGCCGACCGAAAGCAGCGCGGCAACCGGCGTTGGGGCGCCCTCGTACACGTCCGGCGTCCACATCTGGAAGGGAATGGTCGACAGCTTGAAGGCAAAGCCCCCAACCAGGAAGACCACACCGAGGATCACCGCGAACTCGATGCCCTCGTAGTCCGTGGCGATGGCCTCGCCGATCCCCTCCAGGCTCGTCGAACCGGTCGCCCCGAAGAGGAAGGCCATGCCATAGAGGACAACCGACGAGCTGACCGCGCCCATCAGCAGGTACTTCAGCCCGGCCTCCGCCGAGCGCTCGTCCCGCGATAGCGCCGTCAGCACGTAGAGCGACACGCTGGTCAGCTCGAGCGAGATGTAGATGGCCAGGAGGTCCGTGGTCGAGGCCATCAGCATCATCCCGGCGGTAGCCGTGAGGATCAGGGCCAGGTACTCGCCACCCACGCGCAGGCGCTCGGCGTAACCGGTCGACGACAGGATCACGACCGCCGCCGCTCCCGCAAAGAGGATCTGGAAGAAGGCCGCGAAGTCGTCGAGCACCAGGGTGTCGGCGAAAGCCGGTCCCTGCTCGTCACTCACGATCAGCTGGATGGAGTACGCGGCGGACAGCGCCAGTCCCGCGACCGCCAGGCCGGCCAGGACCTCCTTGCGCCTCGTCAACAGGTCCGCGGCAAGCACCACGATCGCCGTGATCAGGACGATCGCTATCGGACCGAAGCGCTGGAGGCTGTCTGCCCAGTCGATCACACTATCCGTCCCGAAATCGGCTCAATGCCGTGCTCCAGCACGTCCACGAGGATGGCAGGGTATACGCCGACGGCCAGGATCAACACGCCCAGCGCGAAGACCGGCGCCTGCTCCCACCATTGGACACGGTTGTTGAGGCCGGCCCAGCGCTCGTCGGGAGGTCCGAAGAAGACTCGCTGGATGGCCCACAGCATGTATCCGGCGGCCAGCAGTACCCCGAAGACCCCAAGCAACGTGGGTATCTCAAACCGCTCGAACGCCCCGATGAAGACGGTGAACTCGGCGACGAACCCGGCCATCGAAGGCAGGCCGAGAGCCGCGAGGCCGGCGAACATCATCGCCGACGCCAGGAAAGGCATTCGCGTGGCCAGCCCCCGCATCTGGCCGATGTCGCGCGTGTGCGTGCGCTCGTAGACCAGCCCCACCATCACGAACAGCAGGCCCGTGATCAGCCCGTGCGTCACCATCATCAGCGCAGCCCCCGTCAGGCCAACCTCTCCGAGCGCCGCCGCCCCGATCAGCACGTAGCCCATGTGGCTGACGCTGGAATAAGCAATCAGCCTCTTCAGGTCGGTCTGACGTAGCGTCAGCACGGCGCCGTAGATCACGTTTATCGCCCCGAAGGTGGCCATGATCACCGCCCAATCGTCGGCCTGCGCGGGCAGGATCGCGATGCAGATCCGCAGGATGCCGTAGCCTCCCATCTTCAGCAGCGCCCCCGCCAGCATCACGCTCACGGCCGTCGGCGCATCCGTGTGCGCGTCGGGCAGCCAGGTATGGAACGGAAACACAGGGAGCTTTACAACGAATGCCGCGGCCAGCAGCGCAAACAGGACGTTGAGCGGAATGATCGCGTCGCTGATCTCCATCTCGCGCAGCGCCCGCATGTCGAACGTCCCGGCCTCGAAGCCCAGGATCAGGAAGCCCGCGAGCATCAGGCTCGACCCGGCGATCGTGTAGAGGACGAACTTCCAGGCCGAGTACTCCTTGCGCCCCGTCCCCCAGATCGAGATCAGCATGTACATCGGGACCAGCTCGACCTCCCAGAAGAGGAAGAACATCATCAGGTCGAGCGACGTAAAGACGCCCATGATCCCGGTCTCGAGGACCAGCAGCCAGAAGAAGTACTCGCGCGGCCGCAGGCTCACCCCAAACGACACCAGCACCGCAACGACGCCCAGCAGCCCCGTGAGCAGCACCAGCGCTACGCTCAGGCCGTCGACGCCCATCAGGTACTGCAGGTCGAAACCCGCTGCTTCGCTATCGACCCACGTCAGTCGCTCAACGAACTGGAAGCCGTCGTCGCCCAGGTCAAAGGCCACGAACAGGGCAATAGACGCCACCAGCGTCACCCCCGAGGCAATGAGGGCGATCCAGCGCGCGTCCGACTCCCGCGCCCGCGGCAGCAGGAGGCACAGCAGGCCGCCGACCGCCGGCGCAAAGACGATGAAGCTCAGCATCAGGGGTTCACCGCCAGCGTGTAGGCGATCATCATCACGGCCAGGCCGGCGAAGGCGACCGCGCCGTAGAGCTGGAGCTGTCCGGACTGCACGGCGCGGCCGACAGATCCCACGCGGCGCGCGGCCGCCGCCACCCAGTCGAACGCGGCGTCAACGATGTAGCGGTCGAATAGTTGGAGCGCCCCGCCGCCCAGGCCATAGAACAGGCGGCCAACGATAACGTCTTCGTAGAGGCGGTCGACGTAGTAGCGATTCTCCAGCAGGCGCTGGGCCGGCGCCAGGATCGAGGGCACGGCGATCGAGGCATTGCCCTTCCTGTAGAGCGCCCAGGCGAGCCCGATACCGGCGGCTGCAACCACCAGCGAAGGAGCCGCTATCCCCCAGCGGAACTCGAAGTGATGCTCCTCGACGCCGGCGGGAAGCGCCCCGTGCAGAAGGTCGCCGAGCGCGTGCTCCGGGAAGTTCACGAACCCCGCGAGCACCGCGGGCACGGCGAGGATCGCCAGCGGCAGCGCCATCGCCAGCGGTGACTCCGCGAGATGAGCGTGGTGGGCGCCCGCGTCGTGCGAGCCGGCCGACCCTCGATAGTGGCCGCCGAACGTCAGCCAGATCGCCCGGAAGGTGTAGAAGGCGGTCATCCCCACCGTCGCCAGCGCGACGTAGAACCACGCCCTGTTCTCGTCCCACGCGGCGCTCAGGATCTCGTCCTTCGAGAAGAAGCCCGCGAAGAACCCGGAGAGGCTGAGGCCGCCCAGCAGGAACGTCCAGTAGGTGATCGGCATGATCCGGCGTAGCCCGCCCATCTCGCGCATGTCAAAGGTGCCGGTGGCGTGGTTAACGCTCCCGGAGCCCAGGAAGAGCAGCGCCTTGAAGAAGGCGTGAGTGAAGAGGTGGAAGATGGCGGCAACGAAGGCCCCCGAGCCCAGCGCCAGCATCATGTAGCCCAGCTGGCTGATCGTCGAGTAGGCCAGGACGCGCTTGAGGTCGGTCATCACCAGCGCCATCGACGCCGCGAACAGAGCCGTGAAGGCGCCCACGCCAGCCACGACCTGCATCACGTCGCCGTCGGTCTGGAAAATCGGAAACAGGCGCGCCACGAGGTAAACGCCCGCGACGACCATCGTCGCCGCGTGGATCAGCGCCGAGACCGGGGTCGGCCCCTCCATCGCATCGGGCAACCAGACGTGCAGCGGGAACTGCGCCGACTTGCCGGCCGCCCCCGCGAAGATGCCGAGCGTGAACCACGTCAGTACCGTCGAGCCGATGGCGCCGGCCAGGGCAACATCCGTTATCTCTGCGACGTCCAGCGTCCCCGTCTCGTTCCAGATCAGCAGGATCGCGGCCAGGAACCCGAGGTCGCCGAGCCGCGTGACCAGGAAGGCCTTCCGCGCCGCCGTCACCGCAGCCGGACGCTGGAACCAGAAGCCGATCAGGAGGAACGAGCAGAGGCCAACGAGCTCCCAGAACGCGAAGATCACCACCAGGCTGTCGGCGATGACCAGGCCGATCATCGATGCCGTGAACAGCGCCATGAACGCGAAGTAACGCGCGTACCCGTCATCGCCGGCCATATAGGCCGTCGAATAGATCTGAACCAGCAGCGAGACGCCGGTGACGACGACCAGCATGATCGCCGTCAGCCCGTCCAGCGTTATCCCGGCGTTGACGGCCAGCGGCCCCACGCTGAGCAGCTCGTGGCCGCCAAAACCGAGGTCAACGCCATCTGCCTCTATCGAGCTATCGAGCGCCCAGAGCGACAGCGCGAACGAGACGGCGACCGCGAGGATCGTCAGGTAGGCCGCCTGGCGCGGGTAGTGGCGCACCGCCGCCGCGTTGAGGGCAAACGCCACGAGCGGCGAGGCGAAAATGGCCCATGCGGCCCCCTCCGTGATCGTCGGGAGATACACTAGACCTTCCTCAGGACCTCGATCGCCACGTGAGCTTTGCTGTCCGGGATCCAGATCTCATGCGGCGATAGAGCGCCTGCATCGGTCCCGGGGACCGGGCGGATCTGGACCGCCACCGCTTCCCAGTTGAGCAGCTTCTTCCATGTCTCGGCGCCGACCCGCGTCTTCGTCTCCATGAACTTCGTCCACATCAGCCTTCTCCCCCTACCAGCGCAGCAGATCCAGCTGATCCACGTTCACCGTCCGCTTCATGCGATAGATCGCGACGGCCATCGCCAGCGCCACCGCCGCCTCCGCCGCCGCCACCGTGATCACGAACAGCGCGAACACGTGGCCGGCGATCGGCTGATCGGAGACCGCGAAGCGCGCGAACGCGATGAAGCTCAGGTTCACCGAGTTGAGCATCAGCTCGACTCCCATCAGCACCGCCACCGCGTTGCGACGCGAGAGGGCCGCGTAAAGGCCGATGGCGAAGAGCACGGCCGAAACGAGCAGGAAGTACTCGAGAGTGATCTCCATCAGCGGTCCTCCCGGACCAGGATGATCGCGCCCACCATCGCGACCAGCAGCAGCACCGCGGCGATCTCAAACGGTAGCACCCACTTGTCAATCAGGGCCTCGCCGATGGCCTCCGACGTGGTCTGGAATCGATCCCCTTCCACGGTGCGCCAATCGGTTGCCAGAGCCACCATGGCGATCAGCCCGCCGACGATCCCCGCCAGCATCAGGACGGGCACCTGCAACGAGTTGCCAGCGTTGTTGCGCGCCTGCCGGGGCGTGAGCATCAACGCGAACAGCATCAGCACCGACAGCGCCCCGGCGTAGACCAGGACCTGCGCCACGGCGATGAAGTCCGCGGACAGCAGGATGTAAAGGCCGGCGACGCCGATAAAGCTCACGATCAGCGACAGCACCGCGTGGAAGATGTTGTCGACCGTGACCACCAGCAATGCCGATCCCAGCGTGGCAAGGGTCAGGACCCAGAACGCGATGACGATTCCGGTATCGTCCACGGCCTACACCGGCGCCCTGTAGATCTGGCCGAGCTCCGTCCCCATGCGTGCCCTGCGCGGCGCCTCGGCCATCGAGCGGCCCAGCAGGCGCCCGTAGGACAGGGCGATCAGTCCGATCAGCCCGATGTTGATGGCGGCAAAGATCGGCAGGACGATCTCTGCCGGCCAGTCGTAGCGCAGCCAGAGCGTGACCTGGAGCCCGGCGATCGCGATGTTGAGCAGAGCCAGCGGCAGCAGATACTTCCAGGCGAAGGCCATCAGCTGGTCCATGCGCAGCCGCGGCAGCGTACCGCGGAACCACATGAAGACGAAGTAGAAGAGGTAGATCTTTCCGATCATGATCATCCAGCCGGGGATCCACTCCTCGGCCCCGTATAGCCACCACCCACCGAGGAACAGGGTCGCCACCACAGCCGACGCCGTGAGCGCGTTCACGAGCTCAACCGCGTAGAACAGGCCCCACTTCATGCCGGAGAACTCCGTCAGGTAACCCGCCACGATCTCGGACTCCGCCTCAGCCAGGTCGAACGGGGAGCGGTTGATCTCGGCCGTGGCGGCAAGAAACAGGATCACGAAGGCCAGCGGCTGCAACAGGATCAGGAAGACGTAGTTCTCCTGTTGAAAGAGGACGATGTCCTGCAGGCTCATCGAACCGGCGAAGATCACGGGCCCGATGGCTGCCAGCACCAGCGGCACCTCGTAGCTGACGAGCATCGCGATCACGCGCATGGCGCCGAAGAGCGCGTACTTGTTGTTCGACGCCCACGCCGCCATGAAGATCAGCACCGTTGTCACCGAGGTGAAGGCAATGAGGAAGAGGACGCCGACGTTGACGTTGACGTACGTCATGTTCTCGCCCCAGGGAATGACCCCGAAGGTGAACATCGGCGGAATGAAAACCAGCGCCGGCGCCAGCAGGAAGATGATGCGGTCGCCCGACCGCGGCACCATCACCTCCTTCTGGATCAGCTTTATCGCGTCAGCCAGCGGCTGGAGCAGCCCGAAAGGCCCGACCCGGTTGGGGCCCAGGCGGGCCTGCATGCGCGCAATCACGCGCCGCTCGATCCAGATGTTGATGATCGACGTTGTCCCGACGAACGCCAGGATCCCCAGGCAGCCCAGCAGGGCGGCCACGACGTAGGCGGCGCGACCGTCAAGCGGATCAGTGATCCACTCCACCAGGTTCTGCAGGTCGCGGATGTCGTAGAAGTCGCTGAGCAGCACCCTAGCGGTCTACCTCGCCGACCACGATGTCGATGCTCCCCAGGATGACCACGGCGTCGGCGACGGTGTGGCCCACCGTCATCTGCTTCAGCGCGCTCAGGTTGATGTAGGACGGAGACCTGATGTGGAAGCGATAGGGGTTCGGTGACTCGTCGCTGACAGCGTAGATCCCCAGCTCGCCGCGCGGTGACTCCACACGGCTGTAGTGCTCGCCGCGCGGCGCGACCGGAGCCAGCGGTATGTCGACCTTCTCGGGACCGCCCGGCAGCTGGTCGAGCGCCTGCTTGATGATGCCGACGCTCTGCTGCATCTCTTCGAAGCGCACTAGGAAGCGGTCGTAGCAGTCGCCCTGGTAGCCGACCGGTATTTCGAACTCCATGCGGTCGTAGACGTCATAGGGGTCAGCTTTACGGACATCCCAGGCAACGCCACTACCTCTCAATACAGGCCCGCTGACCGACGAATTGATCGCCAGCTCGGGCGGCAGCACACCGATTCCGCGCGAGCGCGCGATCAGGATCTCGTTGCCCAGCAGCAGCGTGGCGTACTCCTCCAGCCGCCGCGGAAAGTCCTCCTCGACGAGCTGACGGCACACCGGCACGAACTCATCAGGCAGGTCGAACGCCACGCCGCCAATACGCATGTAGTTCAGCGTCACGCGCGCACCACAGGTCATCTCAAATAGGTCGAGGATCTTCTCGCGCTCCCGGAGCATGTACATCAGTGGTGTCTGCCAAGCCCCGCAGTCGTTAACGAATGTGCCCACCGCCATGCAGTGCGAGGCGAAGCGCTGAAGCTCGGCCATGATCACGCGTATGTACTTCGCGCGCTCCGTCGCCTCGATGCCTAGCATCTTCTCAGCCGCCAGCACGATCGCCTGGTTCCCCGTCATCGCCGCCAGGTAGTCCGTGCGGTCCATGAACGGGATGTTCTGGGTCCACGTGCGCTCCTCGGCGAGCTTCTCCACCGAGCGGTGCAGATAGCCGATCACCATATCCGCGTCGACAATGCGTTCGCCATCGAGCGTCAGCTTCATCCTGAACACGCCGTGCGTGCTGGGATGCTGGGGCCCGACGTTGACGACGAACGGCTCAGCCTGGATCGCCAAAGCTTGTCCTCTCCCGGTCGTCGGTTATGTCTCGGAGCACGTCGTCGTGTTTGCGCACGTCGCCCGGACCCTCACCGCGCTGGGCCGGCGAAGCTCCCAGGTCCTGCGTCCACGGCTGCTGCCAGGCCGGGTCGCCCTCGCGGTTTGGCTCGCCCGGGAAATACGGCCAGCCGGGGTCGGCCCCGGGCACTCGCAGGTACCCCTTGCGCAGGGGATGCCCCGGGAATCCCTCCCACAGCAGGATGCGGCGCAGGTCGGGATGACCGGTAAAGCGCACGCCCATCAGATCGTAGGTCTCGCGCTCCATCAGTTGTGCACCCCACCACACCGGCACGACCGACGGGACCTGCGGGTCGTCGTAGTCTTCGGCCGTGACCTTTATGCGGAGCATCTGGTTCTTCGCCAGCGACTGCACGTGATAAACAACCTCCACCCGGTCGAGCAGGTCCACGGCGGTAAGCGAGTTCAGGTACTGCAGGTCCAGCTGCGTGTCGTCTCGGAGCGCGGCGCAGGCCTCCAGCGAGTCGCCCGGCGATAGCGTCAGCGAGTAGGGCTCGATTGCCATCGGCCGGACCCGATCGCCCAGCCGATCTGCCGCCTCCTGGCCGCTGATCAGGCGGGTCGCTACTTCCACTCCAATCCACCCTTGGCCCAGTCATAGGCAAGGCCAAACCCGAGGATCGCGATGAATAGGGCCGCGGCGAAGAACCCGGCGATCCCCACCGCGCCTATGGAGACCGCCCACGGAAAGAGAAACAGAGCCTCGACATCGAAGATCACGAAGGCCAGCGCGATCAGGTAGTAGCGGGCGTTGAACTGGATATCGGATGGCCCGATCGTCTCCACGCCACACTCGTACGTATCGAGCTTGACAGGGTTCGGGTTCTGCGGCCGCAGCTTCAACCGATAGAAGACATACGACGCCACGATTGGCAGCAGAGGAAAGGCGATAGCGAAGAGCAGGAGGATGCCGAGCCGCCCGAACTCAATAGGAATCAAACCACCACCCGCCGATTGTGATTTTTGTCGCTAATGGGACAAGGCGGAGTGTAGCACCTCGAAATTCCCCCGAATAGCCGCGCCGCCACCTCTGGCGGCCTCCCACGGAGAACTCGAGAATGGGTTGGCGTGACAGTCCGGCAGGCCACAATCGTCCTCGTCATAACTGCCCTGGTAGCCACCCTGGCGGCCGTCCTAACCGCCTACCTGATCGCCGGCTAGCCCCCACCACGCAACCTAGCCCCCCGCCGGCCACACTTCGCTCTGGTCCACAGCGCGCCCCGCCTTTAGCCTTTCCGGGATTCAGCGCTCCGCACCGGCAGCGGCGGCTCGCACAGCCGCGCAAACGTAATGAAGCCCGTGTGCCCCACCATCCTGTGACTCGGGCGCACGCTGCGCTCGCTAACGTCCCAGCCCCGCAGCATCACCTCCACAGAGCTGATAGCCGTGAAGCGCCCGCTCGCCTCCAGGGCCATGACCGACTGCTGCAACTGGATCGTGGTCGGGATATACGACACAAAGAACCCACCAGGCCGAAGGGCGGCGACCGCCGCCTCGACAGCCCGCCACGGCTCGGGCAGGTCCAGCAGGCAGGCATCGACGCCCGAACCGTCGATGCCGTCACAAATATTCGCGTTGACCAGCGTCAGCCACGCTGGCAGTTCACCCGCGAACATGGCGCGGATGTTGGACAGGGCGTTAGCGACGAACTCCTCGCGAATCTCGTAGCTGAGGACCCGTCCCTTCTCGCCCACCGCTCGCAGCAGCGCAATCGTGCCACTACCCGAGCCCGTCCCCGCCTCGACAACCGTGCTCCCGGCGCCGATGCCGGTAAGCGCTGTGATGATACCGAGATCCTTTGGGTAGAGGATGTTTGTGGGCCGCTTCATCCTGACCACGAAGTCAGCCGTCGCCGGGCGCAGAAGCATGAACTCCGCACCCTCGGCGCTCACCAACCTGCTGCCCTCTTCGCGTCCGATGATCGAGCCGTGGGGGATGATCCCCTGGTGCGTGTGGAACTGCCGGCCCGCCTTGAGGAACAGATGGTAGCGCCGGGATTTGTTGTCGATCAGCATGGCGATTTCACCCTCGCGCAAAGGGCTCGGTCCGGCACTCACCGGTTTCTCCTCGCGGTGTTAGCCAAGCGACCGTGCCGCCGCGACTGCGGCTCGCGCACAAGCGTGCCGATACATCTAATGGAAGATAAAGCGTGTTCGACAGGACGATGGCGACCCCGTGAGTGCCCAGGCGCGGCCCTCGGGGTCCACAGACAATTCCGGCTCCGCCTCGATCCTTGCCTTTCCCGGGCGTGGCAAGGATACAACCGCGACCAGGCTGGGGCTTCTCGTCTGGTCCTGTCTCATTGCCGGCGTCGCCATCACTGCCGGCACTGCTGCCTTCCTCACTGCCGTCGACATCCCGGTTATTCTCGCGATCTTCATCCTGCTGGTCTTTGCTGAAAAGCTCGATATCGGCGCCTACGGCCAGGGGTCGGTTTCGCCAAGCTCCGCCGGGCTGGTGGCCGCCCTCATCCTGGTGGGCACACCAGGAGCAATCATCGCCAGCGTCGCCGCCGCGGTGGCCGCCGATATCTGGCTGCGCCGCCCAGTCCACGCCGTCGCCTTTAACTTTGGCGCTGCCGCTATCGGCGTGGCGCTCGCCGGCGCCGCTTACGGCGGGATTCGTAGCCTGTTCAGTCTCGGCGATGGCTTCATCCTGCTGGTCCCGGGCCTGCCGGCCGCGGCCATCTTCCACATCGTCACCACCGCGCTCGTGGCCGTTGCCATCAGCGTCCAGGAACGACGCAACGCGCTGACTATCTGGAACAACAAGTTCCAGTGGTCGCTGTCGCACTACGTGATCCTCGGCGCGCTGGGTACGGCCGCGGCGGTCGCCTACGAAGAAATCGGAATCCTCGGCGCGCTCGCCTTCATCGTCCCGCCCGTTATGCTTCGCTATGCCATGAAGCAGTACGTAGACAAGACAGCCGAGACCATCACCAAGCTTGAAACCTCGAACAAGGACCTCTCCCGGGCCAACCGCGAGATCCGCAAAGTCAGCACCGACCTCGCGCGCAGCTATCGCGAAACGCTCGAGGCCCTCATGGCGGCGCTCGACGGACGTGATAGCGAGACCGCCGGCCACTCCAGCCGTGTACAGGAGCTAACCCTCGACCTGGCCAGGGAACTGGAGATCGACGAGGCATCCGAGGAATGGAAAGACATCCTGCACGGCTCGCTTCTGCACGATGTGGGCAAGATCGCCGTGGCCGACGCCATCCTGCGCAAGCCCGCCAAGCTCACTGAAATCGAGTGGCAGGAGATGCGTAAGCACCCCGACGCCGGGGCCGCCATGCTCCGGCAGGTGTCCTTCCTGCGGGGTGCCGCGGAGATCGTCAACGCCCATCATGAGCGCTGGGACGGCAAGGGCTACCCGCTTGGGCGGAAGACTGAAGAGATACCGCTGGGCGCAAGGCTGTTCATGATCGCCGACACCTACGACGCAATGACCAACGACCGCGTCTACCGCCGCGCCCAGACCCCCGAGCAGGCGCGGGACGAGATCGTCCGCTGCTCAGGGACACAGTTCGACCCGCAGGTGGTCGATGCCTTCCTGCGAGTGTTCCAGCGGTGGGCCGAACGGAC
>WHTO01000011.1:0-5295 GCA_009377665.1 Dehalococcoidia bacterium | reverse complement strand
GAGCAGGGACAGGCCGCTTAGCCTGGCCCGTCCCCTGGGATACGGTCACCACCCTGAAGGTGGCTCCCGCTTAAGTCGTTCGGGGCTTTAGCCCCACCAGCTACCGCGTGCCATCCTGTCCCTCTCTTTGCTACCACATACTGACCAGTCGGTATGTGCTCTAAGTAACTTGTATCAGGCTCACAAAATGGGTGTCAAGGAGACTTAACGAACTGTGACCGCCCGCAGACTGTCGGGGTTCCCCGGATCTGGCGATTATTAGCCTGATGACAAACGTCAGCCTCCTGAAGACCAACCAGCGCGAGGAGACGCGGCGAAGGCTTATGGAAGCCGCTGTCACCGTCTTTTCGCGCGGCGGCTACGAGCGATCCACCGTGGACGTCGTTGCCCGCACCGCCGGCTATTCGAAGGGCGCCTTCTACGTCCACTTCGACAGCAAGGAGGCTCTGCTCCTCCAGGTCCTGTCAGAGGCGGCACACGACGCGGCTCCGGTCGATTCCCGCGACCTGCAGTCCGTTACCGAGGCGCTTGTCGCACTGGTGCGAGAGCGCCCCTACTGGGCGCCGCTGGCCAGCGAGTTCGCCGCCCACGCCTGGCGCAACGACGAGGTTCGCGCCGGCATGGCCGCGATGTGGGAGCGCTTCGTCGCCATCCTGCACAACGCGCTGACGCTGGAATTTCCCGAGAGCACCGCCCCATTCGAACAGGCCGAGTTGCTGGTCACGCTCTTCCGTGGAGCGGCGATGCAGCCCGGCGCCAGCGATCTGGACGTGAGGCGTGCCCTCGACGCCGGATGCCGACTGATTGGGGCCGACAACGGGCGCCTCAGGCGCGCTGCCTGAGGGCGGCGCCCACCACCTCCCACAACCCGCGCCGGAAGCAGCTCCGCGCTACCGCGAGCGCGGGTCGAGCGCATCCCTCAGGCCATCCCCCAGGAACGTGAAGCAAAGCATAAAGATCGAAATGAAGATCGCGGGGAACACGGCGATCCACTCGTTCGACCGTATATAGACGTACCCGTCTGAGATCAGCCCCCCCAGGCTCGCGGTCGGCGGCGGCAGCCCGAACCCGATGAATCCGAGCGCGGCTTCAGCAAAGATGGCTATCGGTATGCCGAACGTGATTGCCACGATCACCGGGCCCAGTGTGTTGGGCAGCATGTGCCTATAGACGATCCTGGACTGCGTCGCGCCGAGGGCGCGCGCGGCCAGCACGTAGTCCATCTCCTTGATCGACAGCATCTGGCCGCGCACGAGCCTGGCGATCGTCGTCCAGCCGACGATCGAGATCGCGAGGATGACCTGCAGAAGGTCGCCGCTGAAGCCCGGGACCTGTGGGTCGCCCGACCCGAGGATCGGCCAGTCGCGGCCCGACAGCACCGCCCGCATCAGGATTATGAAGAGCAGGTCGGGAAACGCGTAAGCCAGGTCCGTCAGCCGCATCAAGAGGTTGTCGCCCAGCTTCCCCGTCAGTACAGCCGACGCCCCAACAAGGACACCCACGACCAGGATGACCACCTGGGCCCCGAGCCCCACCTTGAGCGAGATCAGCGTGCCCTCCATGACGCGGGCGAAGTTGTCCCGCCCCAGGTTGTCCGTGCCGAACCAGTGTGCGCTGCTCGGACCCTCCTGGACGGCGGCATAGTCCTGGTCTCCCGGCTCGTACGACCGCACGCCCTCGAACGCGTTCCAGGCGATCGAGAAGGACGCAATAGCAATGAGGATCACGCACGAGACCACCGCCAGCCTGTTCCTCGTCAGCCGGTGCCAGGCATCACTCCACAGGCCTCGCTGCCGGCCGGAAGCCGTCTGTTCCGCCCGCCCGAGCTCGCTTCCCAGCGCTTCCTCTGAAGTTGCTGCCATCTAGCTCACCCCTGGTAGCGGATCCTGGGGTCTACCACGCCGTAGAGCAGGTCGACGATCAGATTGGCGAAGGCCACGATCACCGCGTAGAAGATCGTCGTGCCCATGATCAGGCCGTAGTCACGGTTGAAGACAGCATCGACGAAGCGTCGGCCGATACCGTTGATCTCGAAGATGCCCTCCACGATGAAGGAGCCGGTGATCAGCACGGCGAAGAGCGGCCCCAGGATCGTGAGTACCGGGATCATCGCGTTCTTCATGGCGTGCCTGAGCACCACCGCGTACTCCGGGAGCCCCTTGGCGCGGGCTGTGCGGATGTAGTCCTGCCTGAGTACATCGAGCACGCTTGCCCGCGTCATACGGGCGATATACGCCGTCGGCAGCACGCTCAATGCGGCCACCGGCAGCACCATCTTCCGCGGGTTCCCGAACTCCCAGCCCAGGACATCGGTCCAGCCCAGGTTGACGCTGAAGACGACGACCAGGAACGTGGCCAGGATGAAGCTCGGCATCGCCGCTCCGACCGTCGCGAAGAAGACCCCCAGGTAGTCCAGCGGACCGTTCTGGTTCAGCGCCGAGAGCAGCCCGAGGCCCATCCCGACCGTCACCGCCACCGCAAACGAGATCACGCCCAGCTGAGCTGACACCGCCATGCCCTCGCTGATGATCGTCCCGACGTCCTGCGCGCGCGTATAGGAGACGCCAAGGTCAAGATGGAGCAGGTTCCAGAGATAGAGCACGTACTGCTCCCAGAGCGGCTCGTCCAGGTTGTGGGCGCGCTCGAGCGCCTCAACAACCGGCGGCCCGGCCTTTGCCTGCCCCGAGAAGGGACCGCCCGGGATCGCGTGCATCAGGACAAAGGTGACGGTGGCCACCGCCCAGAGCAGCGGGGGCATCCAGAGGAGACGCCGAACCGCGTATCCCAGCATCTATCGCGGCGCCCGACTCGTAAGCGTCCCCTCCGCGGAAGGAGGAGACCGTCGTCGGCTCTGGTGCTTCACACCACCCCTCCATTCCCGGGCAGGCCGCCGCGCACGAAGGACGGGGGAATCCTCCCGGAGTCCTCCCCCTTCACCTTCCAACCGTCGGTGTTACTCGGCGGCCAGGCCCCAGGCTTCGGCACGCCAATCACCAGCAATGACTGAGTCCTGGCCAGTCGCGTTCTCGGCGAACCCGACAAGTCGTGAACTGATCAGGTACTTGTTCGTTTCGTGCCAGTAGGGCAGGACGCCGCAAGCGTTCTCGAGAACCAATCGCTCGACCTCGCGATACTGCCCGGCTCGCTCTCCGTTGTCCGGCTCAAGAATCGCCTGCTCAATGAGCTCGTCGACCTCGGGCATGCTGCAGTTCCGCTGGTTGTTGCCGCCTCCGGTGTTGAACAATCCCACTATCCAGTTCTCTATGTCGGGATAGTCGCCGATCCAGCCGTAGGGAATCATGTCGAAGTCCCCGCCGTTGAACCGAGCCCCGGCGGTCGGGCCGTCGACCGGCTCAATGGCGATTTCGATACCGAGGACATCGCTAAAGTTCCCCTGCAGAAACTCACCGGTGGCCTGGCCAAGCGGCGAGGGCGGGACAAGAAGACTCAACGTCGGGAAGCCCTCTCCGCCGGGGTAGCCGGCCTCATCCAGCGCCGCAACAGCGCCGTCCGGATCATAGCCGAGTACCTCATCGTAGCTACCCAGGGGCACGCCTGAAACCTCTTCAGGCACCCAGCTCGTGGTCGGCGCGTTGCCACCCAGGGCCACCACCTCGTTGAGGGTGTTGCGATCAATCGCTTTCGACAGCGCAAGCCGCACGTTCAGATCCGAAAGGACCTCGTCCTCCATCTGCAGGGTGAGACCCTCTGTAGCCGGGACCATGACCTGGAGGTATTCGTCGCCAAACTCCAGCTCGAGCTGCTGGAGCTGCGTCGCGTCGGCGAGTGCGAAGTCCAGCTCGTCGGTACGGTAGGCGTTGTTGGCCGCCGCCGGGTTGTCGAGCAGCCGCAGCGTGATTTCTTCAAGAGTCGGCTGGATCGAGCCCGTCCAGTTCTCGTTGGGGCTCAGCACGATGCTGTCCTGCGCCGAGTACGAGTTCCAGACGTAAGGACCGTTGTAGGCCAGCGCCGCCGGGTCGATGCCCCACTCCGCGAACTCGCCGGGGCCCGCGCTGGCGAACTGGTCGAGGTGCGTCGGGACGGGGAATGCCACCCACAGCGTCAGGATGATCGGCAACGTCGGGGAGGGCGCCGCGAGCTGTATCTCGACAGTCTGCGGGTCGGGCGCCGAGACGCCCATGGCGCTCTCAAGAGCCGCCAGGTCCACGGTCGCCGGGTCGACTTCGTTGCCCTCGTCGTCGAAGAAGGCGTTCAACAGATCGCCACAGCCGACAACAGGCGCGATATCGCTGAACAGATAGGCGTAGTAACCGGTGTTGTTCGGGTTGCAGGTGCGCTTGATGCCGGCAACAAAGTCGTCCGCCGTCAGGTCATCGCCATCGGACCAGCTCAGGCCCTCATTGATTGGGATACTGACGGAAAGACCGTCCCCGGACACCTCCGGCAGCGCCGATGCGATGCCGTTGTCCTCGAAGACCACCTCGTTGTCGGCGGTCAGCGAATACGGGGCCCTCCACACCATGCGCGCGAACGAGATTTCTTCCGCGGAGTTCGCCGCGTGGGGGTCAAACCCTGCCGGCTCCAGCGAGTGCAACGCGACGCTGCCGCCATCCTGGCGGCCCTCGGCCCCCGACTCGTCGCCTTCCTCGGTCGCCTCTTCCTCCACCGTGACGTCAGTTACCTCTTCGCCACCGCCTCCCGTGGGCGTTACATCGTTGCTGTCGGCATCGTCATCATCATCGTCGTCGCCACAAGCCGCGGCGAGCAGACCGACGAGGAGGATCAGCGAGCCAGAGAATGTCAGCCAGGACCGTCGGTTCCGCACTTGTCCACTCCTAATTTCCCCGGTGCTTCGCACACCTGGTCACGGAACTCATCGAATTCCGCCAGTGATCGTCTCGCTGAGACTATCGGCCTTTCTGTCGTCTGCTTTAGTCGGGAACAGCGGGGTTGTGTGGCAAAAGAGAAGCCGCGCCCGTGTGGCGCGGCTGGAGTGTTTGGTAGCGCATGCGGGATTCGAACCCGCGATCTCCGCCTTGAGAGGGCGGCGTCCTGGGCCGCTAGACGAATGCGCCATACAGAGTAAACGCCGGCGGCACCGGCGACCCCCCGATTATACCGGGAGGGATGTCTGGCTGGGGACGGAGGATTCGAACCCCCACATACGGATCCAGAATCCGCTGTCCTACCGTTAGACGAGTCCCCAATACCCCGATGATCCTACCAAAGCCTTCATCAATCCGAGTCGACACGGCCCCCGCCTGTACCCCCCGACTCGGGCGCTCGTAGCGCGAGGAGCCTGCGCCGCAGTTCCGTCCCGTCGTATCCGGACAG
>WHTO01000148.1:314-6395 GCA_009377665.1 Dehalococcoidia bacterium | reverse complement strand
GTTTATAAACTCGAGCACCCGTCGCCAGGCATCGGCAGAGGCTTCGGCGTGCTCCTCGTAGGTTCGGTCGAAGAAGCTGTGCGGCGCGCCGGGATAGACCGTTACGTCGTGCTCGACTCCGGCTCGCTCGAGCGCCTTCTTGTACTCGTCGACCTGGTCCAGCGTGATCATCGCGTCGTCGCCGGCCATCAGGCCCAGGATTGGACACTTGAAGCGCTCGACGCTCTCGGTTGGGCCCGGCGTGTCATCCCAGCGCCGGACGGGGCGGCCGTAGAAGCCGATGGCGCCAGAGAGACCGTGGTCCTCGACTGCCTGCATCCACGAGTTCGAGCCACCAAAGCAGAAGCCGATGCTAAAGATCGGGCCGGACTCGCCGCCCTGGGCCGAGCGCAGGTAGGAGACACTCGCGGCTACGTCGGCCGCGATGCTCTCGGGCCGCGCCTGCGCCACGTGCTCCTGATAGGGGAAGTCCTCGCCGCGCTTCGCCACCCCGGCGGTGCGTCCGAAGTAGTCGAAGGCGATGGAGTTCATGCCCTGCTCGGCGAAGCGCAGCGCCAGCTCCTCATAGAACCTGAACAGCCCACGAACGTCCGGCAGCACGACGATGCCCGGCGCGTTCGAGTTGCCCGACCTCGCGGCGAAAGCCGCGAAGCGGTTGCCGTCGGACGCTTCGAGCGTCAGGTCCTCCGAGTCGACAGCCGCCCCGGCGATCGGGGCGATGGGTGGATGAGCATCATAGGGAAAGCACATTTCTCAACCTCTCGTTCTGGTTTACGCGATGGTCACTTGATGGCAACGGGGTTCAGGGGCGAGCCGACCGCCCCGGTCAGGGGCAGGGGCGGCGCCACCAGCAGGAACTCGTAGGTCCCGTCCTCGGCGCATGCCTCGGCCAGCTCGTCGAGCGCGAACATCTCGCCCAGCAGCAGACCGCCGTTGACCAGGGCCACGATGTGCAGCGGTTGGAAGCTGTTCGGAAGCTCGTTGGGCCGGACTTCCACGCCCCACGTGTCCGTGGCGAGCGCGGCGATCTTCCTCTCATGGATCCACGGGGCGGTGTAGAAGCTCACACCGGGCGCATCGCCACCGGCGAAGCCGTCCCAGCCCTCGACCTGGCAACGGCCCAGCTCGCCCGTCCGCACCAGCAGGATATCGCCCTCGCGGACCTCGACGCCCTGCTTCCTGGCGGTGCCGTCGAGGTCCTCGATCGTGATCCCATACCCACGATCCAGGCAGTCGACGCCCTTGTAGCGCGCCACGTCGAGGAGCACGCCACGGCCGGTCAGCGATTCTTTGAGCTTCTCGATTCCATTGCGGGACGCCCCTGCGGCGGTTACGTCGCTTGCTTCGTAGCCGTTCCACATCTTGCCGTCGTGGAAGATGTGGGACAGCCCGTCCCACTGGGTGCCGCACTGGATCGGCATGAACAGCGTGTCATCGGCGTATCCGAAGCCGTGCGGGAACGGCTTGCCCTCGAAGAGCTGCCGGCCCTCGGCGTGGTCGGTGCCCGTCGCCAGCATCTGGCGCACGGGGTTGATCCGCCCGAAGCGTCCCGTCTGGGGCCCGCTGGCGTCGAAGGGCATCGCCAGCGAGATCACCCGGCCCTTCTTCGGGAGCTGAAGCGCCCCCAGGATCATCTCCGCGGTGACATAGTTCGCGGTCCCGCGTTGGTCGTCCGACCCCCAGCGGCCCCAGTTGCGGTACTTCTGGGCGTACTCGTCGATGATCGCCATTCGAGTCTCCTTTCTCGTGCGCTGAAATTACTGCTGAGCGGCAGCGCGGGCCGCCGCAAAGTCGGGTTCTCGTTTCTCGAGGAACGCTTGGACGCCCTCAGCGTGCTCGGGGGACGGCCGGATCTCGTTAGTATGCGTCTCTTCCTCCCAGCGTTCAGCAGCCGCGGCGTCGGCGCCCAGGGCCTGGTGCATCCCCTGCTTGGCCCGCGCGAGCGCAAGGGTTGGGAGCCTGGCGATAGCGGTCGCCCGCTCCAGCGCTGCGTCCAGGAACCCTTCCTCGGGCAGGACCTCCTGGGCGAGGCCTATCCTCAGCGCCTCCTGGGCGGGGATCATGCCGGCCTCGAAGATCAGGCGCTTGGCGTTGCCGAGACCGACAGTCCGTGGCAGCAGGAACGTGCTGGCCAGCTCGGGAATCAGGCCCACGCGGGCGAAGATGAACCCGATGCGCGCCTTCTCGGAGACGTAGCGCAGGTCGCAGGCCAGCGGCAGAGTCGCCCCGACCCCGACCGCCGCGCCGTTGATCGCCGCTATCACCGGCTTCGGAAGGTAGTAGGTCGCCTGCAGGATGCGGGCCAGGAAATCGCTCTGGCGCCGGGCCCCGACCTCACCCCCGGTGATCGCGCTCTGGAAACGCTTGACGTCGGCGCCCGACGAAAACGCCCGGCCGGCGCCTGTGATGACTATCGCGCCCACATCCTCGTCTGCGCCGGCCCGTCTCAGCGTCTCGATCAGGCCTTCGTACATGGTCATCGAGAAAGCGTTGAGGACTTCCGGCCGGTTGAGCGTAACCAGCCCCACGCGCCCGCGTGTCTCGTAGAGAACCTCGTCGGTCATCGCAATCGGCTCCTTTCCATGCGTCATGCTATCGAAGCGGGCCGCTGGCCGTCGCGCCCACTTGGACGCTGACGCCGCAAGCCCGCATCCTGAGCGCTGTAGCCGGATCAGTTCTTTCTGGGGAGGCGGAATGCTGCTCGAGGGAAAAAGGGTCGTCGTCACGGGGGCGTCGCGAGGATTGGGCCGGGCCTTCGCCGTGGCCCTCGCCGCCGAGGGCGCAAGCGTCGTCATCAACGGCACTAACGAGGCGCTGCTCGACGAGACGAGACGGATCATCGAGGACGCCGGCGGCACGACTATCACCCACGTCGGGAGCGTCGCCGAGCACGCGACCTGCGAGCAGATCATCCAGGCCTGCGTTGACGCCTTCGGCGGCATCGACGTCCTCGTCAACAACGCCGGGATCGTGCGTGACCGCACCTTTCTCAAGATGTCCGAGGCGGACTTCGACGAGGTAATCGCGGTCAACCTGAAGGGTACCTGGGCCTGCGGCCAGGCCGCCGCACGGGCCATGTCAACGCAGGGCGGCGGACACATCATCAACATCATCTCCGCCGCCGGCCAGCTCGGCGCCTTCGGCCAGAACAACTACGCCGCCTCCAAGGCCGGAGCCGTGGCGTTGACCTTCACCTGGGCCATCGAGCTTCCCCGCTACAACATTCGCAGCAACGCCATCTGGCCGCTGGCTCTCACCGACATGACCGACGTTGTCCTGCAGATGGCGCGGGCCAACGCCGAGAAGGACGGAGAGCCGTCCGTCGAGCCGCAAGACATGGGCCTGGGCAATCCCGACGAGGTGGCGACCCTGCTCGTCCATCTCTGCAGCGACGACGCCGGCTGGATGAACGGGCAGGTCCTCTCCTTCAACGGACGCCGCGTCGCCCTCTGGACCCACCCCGCCGAGATCAACGAGCGCCGCCGGGACCACTGGACGGTGGAGGACTTCCAGCGCGACCTGCAGAAACACGTGGTCCCGAAGCAGGAGCCAGTCGGCCAGGTCATCACGCCCTAGCGCCCCGGTCCGGATGCTGGCAGAGACGGCGTGGCGGTAACACGAATAGCGGAGGCATGTCTCGCCCTACGAGGATGGGATGCCGGCTGGTCGGCGTCGTGCTGCTCGTGTCCGATTCCCGTCTGGGAGGATCCAGGGAGGGCCAGGCCCCTCCCTGGCAGGGTTCCCAAAGGGGTGTCCCCTTTGATTGACACTTACCAAACTCCCCTTTCCCTCAGGGAGAGGTCTCCACAGGCGACTCGCCGTGGCGAGGGTTGGGGGTGAGGGCCTCCGCTGGGCATCAACCCACGTCGATCATCGACAAGCGATGAGCAGGTCAGCCGCACGTCGGCGCAGCGGGCGAAGGGTCGAGCTGCCAGAAAACCAGCGCCTTCTGCTGCTCGATGTATGCATCGAGCGTGATGTGCGGAAGCAGAGCCCAGCTCTTGAGCGCCCACGAGTGGGCCATCACCAGGATGTCGTGGGCGACCAGGTGCGGGTCGACCCGCCTGAATTCACCCGCCGCGACACCATCCTCGATCAGACCCACGAAGAGCTCTCTGTCTCGCAGCTCACTGTCCTTCAGCTCTTCCAGGTGCTCGGGCCTCAGCGACTGCGACTCGCGGTACATCAGTCGCACCTGCCGTCGCTGGTCGTCGACCGCTCTGAAGAGGAACTCCATCGCCGCCGCCAGCGTCTCCCGCGCGCTGCCGCCCGGCTCCATCGCCCAGAGGTCCTCGGTCAGCTTTTTCATGTGGGCGCGCGTAATCAGATAGAGGACGTCCTCCTTCTGCCTGATGTAGAGGTAAAGCGTGCCCATGTGCCAGCCCGCGGCATCGGCGATTTCGCGAATGCTGGTCTTGTGAAAACCCTGGCGCAGGAAAAGCTCCGTCGCGGCTGCAACCAGCTGGTCCTGGCGCTCGGCCAGCAACTCCTTGTTGACGATCCTGCGAGGGGCTCGCGCGGCCCCGTTTGGGCCGGTCGATTGACGAGACGCCCTGGGCTTCACGCGGACCCCTGCGCCGTCGCCGCCGTCTTCTATCAACTCGCTGCCTGGCCGGAGGCGACGAGCGGACGGAAGATGAACTCCAGTTGGCCCGCGAGGTAGTCGTCGAGACTGAATTTGCCGCGCAGGGCCCAGCGCTTGAGCGCCCACGAGTGCGCCATCATCACGATGTTGTGCGCGAAGAGGTCGGCGTCGACCGCCCGGAATTCGCCCTGGTCAATGCCGCGGCGGATGACGTTGGCGAGGATGCCACGCTCCCCCAGTTCCGTCTGCTTGAGGTCCTCGAGGTGTTCCGGAAGCAGCGAGTCCGATTCGCGGTAGCAGAGCTTCACGGCGGCGCGTTCGTCGTGCACCGAGCGGAAGAGGGTGGCCACCGCTTCGCGCAGCGTGAGGAGGGCGCTGGCCTGTTGCGGCACCGCTTCGAGGCTCCGCGTTAGCCCGTCCATGCTCTCCCGGATGATCAGGTGCAGGACGTCTTCCTTGCAGGAGATGTAGAGGTACAGCGTGCCCATCTGCCAGCCGACGGCGGCAGCGATCTCGCGGATCGAGGTCTTGTGGAAGCCCTGGCGGAGGAACAGCTCCCGCGCGGCCGAAGTCAGCGCGGAGCGCCGCTCGGCGACCAACTCCGCGTTGGCGACCCGGGAGTGGACGCGCGGTCGCGGGGCGAGGACCATTCTTGACATTATGCCACGCCCGGATGTACAGGAGAGTGTGCGCTTGGGCGCTGCCCGCCGGATTTGCTATTGCTTTAGGTACGAGTTCGTTAAGGAAGGTGGTTATGGACGGAAAACTTTCGGGTAAGGTAGGCATTGTCACAGGCGGTGGGACCGGCATCGGCGCCGCCGTAGCTGAGCGCTACGCGAGCGAGGGCGCCTCGGTCGTGATCTCCGGTCGTCGTGGCGAGTTGCTCGATGAGGTCGTCGGCCGCATCAAGTCGAACGGCGGCAAGGCGCTGAGCGTGGCGGCCGACAGCGCCACCGAGGAGGGCGTCGAGCGTCTCTTCGGCGAGACGGTGTCTGCTTTCGGGACCGTCGACGTGCTCGTCAACAACGCCGCCATCGCGGGCCCCGTCGCCAACATCTGGGAGCAAGAGCTCCCCGGCTGGGAAGAGACCCTGCGCATCAACCTGACGGGCCCGTGGCTGTGCTCAAGGGCCGCGGCAAAGCTCATGATGGAGCGAGGCGGCGGCCGCATCATCAACGTCGGCTCGATATCGGGCAAGCGCCCCCTGGCCACGAGGACGCCCTACACGACCAGCAAGCTGGGTCTCGTCGGGATGACCAAGACGCTGGCTCTCGAGCTCGGCACCTCGAACATCAACGTCAACCTCATCAGCCCCGGCGCCGTCGAGACACCCCGCATGGACGAGCTGGCGGAGAAGTGGGGCAAGACCCGCGCCGAGCTCGTGTCCGAGATGGCTGGCTACTCCGCCCTGAAGCGCGTGAGCCAGCCCGAAGACATCGCCGGCCTGGCCACATTCCTGGCCTCCGACGATTCACGGAACATCACCGGTATCGACA
>WHTO01000148.1:0-304 GCA_009377665.1 Dehalococcoidia bacterium | reverse complement strand
TATCGACATAACCTGCGACGCCGGCGTCTGGTACTCCTGACAAGCGCGTAATGCGGCCGCAAAGGCGGCCGCGGAATAGAGGAAGGAACGACTGCACATGGCTCTTTCGATCGACATCCTCATGGAGGGCTACGGGTTCCAGACGAGCGTCGGGATCATCGGGTTCTGCGGCTCTTATCTGATCGAGGGCGGCGATAAGCGCGTCCTTGTTGACACAGCCCACGGCGGCCGCCGGGTCTACCTGCAGAACCAGCTCGAAGCCCGCGGGCTCAAGCCCACGGACATCGACGCCGTCGTCCTGACC
>WHTO01000147.1 GCA_009377665.1 Dehalococcoidia bacterium | reverse complement strand
AGTGCGCTACCAGGTCTACCTCGAGAAACCCCGGGCGCACATCGTCCCAGTCTGCGAAGGTTCGCACTGCGATCTGCTTCTTCAGGAAGGAGGCCGAACGCGTCGTCGAAAGACCTCGCCCACGCTTGATCAGCCGCGCCGGCGCCAGCAGACGCTCAAGGCTGGAAGCACTCGCTCTGCACAAGAGCGCCTCTGTCTCGGCCTCCAGCCAGGCCAGCTCGCCGAAGGCCTTCAGTCGCTCCAGAAGGACGGGAACAAACGGCTGCAGGCGGCGGGCGCTGACCTCGCCGCTGGCGTACCAGAGGACCTTCGCCGCCCTGGCCACCTGCGGACCATAGAGCCGCGGCCGACCCCGACCAGCGCCCCCAACCTTCGTCCTGGCACGGCCGCTCAGCAGACGAACCAGGGCTTTACGGTGGTAGCCGGTGACTACCACCATCTCATCCAACAAACGCCCCTTCTCCCCCTTCTTCGCTCCTCGGTAGCGCTGCTCTCTTATGCTGCCTCGGGTCACGATTACCTCCTTCAACTTCTTGGTAACCGTGTATCTGAGGCAGCACCCCTGCCTCGGTAACAATCTTTTCGACGACATGCGGGGCCTGTTGGCAGGGCAGAGCCTCGGTTATACTGCGGCCACAGCCCACGAAATAACTGTTTACTCAGGTGATCACATGAAGGTTTCCGTCCTCCAGGAGAATCTCCAGCGCGGCCTATCAATCGTTGGCAGGGCGGTCGCTTCGCGCACCACCCTGCCGATCGCCAGCAACGTCCTGCTGGCCAGCGACGACGGCCAGCTCAAGCTGGCCGCGACCGACACGCAAAGCATCTCGCTGACCTGCTGGATAGGCGCGACGATCGAGGAAGAGGGGTCGATCACGGTCCCGTCGCGGCTGCTCAGCGACTTCATCTCCTCCCTGCCCAACGAGAAGGTCGACATGACGCTGCAGCCGCGCTCGAAACAGCTCAAATTGGTCTGCGCCCGCAATGAAGCGACGGTCGGCGGCATGGACGCCGAGGACTTCCCGCCGATACCGACGATCGGCGGCGGCGCCACGCTCAAGCTCAGTGCCGAGGGCTTCAAGGCGGCGATCAAGCAGGTAGCCTTCGCGGCCGCGGTCGACGACTCACGACCCGTGCTGACCGGCGTCGACATGCGCGTCGAGGGCAACGAGCTGACGCTGGCCGCAGCCGACGGGTTCCGGCTGGCGGTGCACCAACTGGCGCTGCGCGACACGGTGGACGAGAAGATGGAGATAATCGTGCCGGCGCGGGCGCTGGCGGAGCTGGAGCGCCTGCTGGGTGACTCAGACGAGGACGTCGAGATGCGGCTCAACGAGGCGCAGACGCAGGTCCTGTTTCGGACGGGGCAGGTTGAGCTGGTGGCTCAGCTGATCCAGGGCACCTTCCCCAACTACGGCCAGTTGATCCCGACCGAATACAGCTCGCGCGCCGTCGTCGAGGTCGGCGACTTCACTCGCGAGACGCGGATCGCCTCGATCTTTGCCCGCGACGGGTCCGGTATCGTCCGGCTCCAGGTGGCGGCCGGCGAGGACGGCGAGCCGGGCAAGCTGGTGGTCTCGGCCAAGGCCGAGGAGATCGGCGACAACACGGGCGAGATGGACGCGACGGTGGAGGGCGAGGCCTCGAAGATTGCCTTCAACGGGAAGTATCTGCAGGAGGTCCTGCAGGTGCTGGAAGGCGGCCAGGTCGCCTTAGAGACGACCAGCCCGAGCAGCCCCGGTGTCCTGCGACCCGTGGGCAACGACCGCTACGTCCACGTAGTAATGCCCATGTTCGTTCAGTGGTAGAGCAGACCCCGGAAAGTCTCGAGAGGCCCGATCGCTCGCCGACCGATCTAGCGCATGCAGTAGCCAAGGCCGGCTTTTCGGCCATACCTGTCGTCGGCGGAGCAGCCGCCGAACTCTTCCAGTACATCGTTGGTCCCCCAATTGAGCGAAGGCGGGACAAGTGGATGGAGGACATCGCCGCCGTTGTGAGCGAACTTCAGGCGAAAGCGGAGGGAGTGACACCTGAGTCTCTGGCCAACGACGAGAGCTTCGTGACCGTTATTGCAAATGCCTCCCAGATCGCACTCCGGACTCACCTGGAGGAGAAGCTGAGCGCACTTAGGAATGCGGTGCAGAACTCGGCTCTTCCAGAGGCGCCTGACGATAGCACGATGGCGGTGTTCTTGAATTTGATAGACACGCTAACACCCGCCCACATGAAGCTGCTCAAGGTTCTGGACGACCCGCGAGGCTGGTTCTCCAGAAACAGTCTCCAATGGCCCAACGTGAAGAGCGGTGGGCTGTCGACGATTGTCGAAGCGGCCCTGCCTGAATTGAAGGGGCGAACCGAGTTCAGCAATCTCCTTGCCCGTGACATGGACAGTGGTGGCTTAACGTCCACGTCTAGTCTTTCCGGAATAATGTCGGCACAGGGCTTGGAGGCGCGGCGCACGACGGATCTAGGACGTCAGTTCTTACTGTTCATAGAGAAGCAAGTCTGACCATACCGTTCGGGACCGCCTACAGTCGCCAATGTGTTCGACACGCTGGTTGTCTTGTCTATGGTTACTTAGTTCAGTGATGAACCGCTGAGGTGCGCCCGCCCCAAGGTGGAAGTGTTCGACGAGGCCAGCCCGATCTACCGGCAGATTGCGAGCCGGATCAAGGCCGACCTGTTGAGCGGAGTACTGGCAGCGGACGAGCAGATCATGTCCACCAACCAGTACGCGGCGTTCTACCGCATCAACCCAGCGACCGTCGCCAGGGCGTTCCAGCAACTGGTCGACGAGGGCGTGCTCTACAGACGGCGCGGGATCGGCATGTTCGTCAACCCCGCGGCGCGGGAGACGCTGCTGGCGCGCCACCGCGAACGCTTCTTCGTCGATGTCGTGGACCCCATGGCCGCCGAGGGAGTCACTATTGGCATCCCCATCGCCGACATCATCCGGCGCCTGGAATCACTCGCGAAGGAGGACAACGATGAGCGCTAGCGTCGAAGTGGCCAACCTGTCGCTCTCCTATGGCGACGTGGAGGCGCTTCGCGACCTCTCGTTCACTCTCGAAGGAGGCCACATCTATGGCCTTATCGGCCGCAACGGCTCCGGGAAAAGCAGCCTGCTTTCCGTTCTTGCGGGCTTCGAGCCGGCTCGGCGGGGAGGTCCGCATTGAGGGCGAGCCGGTATTCGAAAATCCTGGCGTCACAAGGCGCCTCTGCCTGATTCGCGAAAGCGGCGACACCGTCGATGGGGGCGAGAGCGTCGAGACCGCCCTCAGCTTCGCGGAATCGATGCGGCCCTACTGGGATGCCGAGTATGCCCGCGACCTGTGCAACCAATTCAAGCTCCCGTTGAAGAGGAAGGTGAAGGACCTCTCCAGGGGCGGGCGCTCGGCGCTGGGCGGCGTCCTGGGCCTGGCTTCGCGCTCACCGCTCACGATGTTCGATGAGTCCTATCTTGGAATGGACGCACCCTCCCGCTACATCTTCTACGACGCGCTACTGCATGACTTCATGGAGCACCCGCGCACTGTGATCATCTCCACCCACCTGATCGAGGAAGTCAGCTCGCTTTTCGAAAGAGGTGCTGATCATCGACGAGGGCCGGCTCCTGTTGCAGGACGATGCCGAGGCATTCCGCGCCCGCGGCATGTCCGTGACCGGTCCCCATGCGGAGGTCGATCGCTTCGCCGCCGGGCTGACCGTGCTGAGTGAAAAGCAGCTGGGCAGCACGAAGTCCGTGGTCGTCTACGGCGCGCCCGGCCAAGAGCAGCGCAGCCGGGCTGTCGAGGCCGGTCTCGAAGTCGGTCCGTTGCCGCTGCAGGACCTCTTCGTCCACCTGATTGCGTCCGGAGGTGCAGAACGATGACGACCAACGCCACAACCCGACGAGGGCGCACGTTCCCGCGATTCCCGACTCGCCTCGTTGACGAACAGGTCGGGTTCGCGCTTTTCGTTTGGGGGGATATGTCGCCTTCGTCCTGCTCGTCATCCTGGCCGTTTCGATACGCGGAATCGAGGTCAGCGGATGGGACCAGGCCGCGGAGGCGGTGCGCTGGTACGCACTGTTCATCGGTGTCCACGTCGGCTGGTCTGTGTTGCCCCTGCACGTGACGCACGGTCAGACGCGCCGTGAGTTCATGGCGCAGGTCGCGATGTTCGTCGCCACGTTCGCCGCGGCGCTCGGGTTGATGGTCGCGATCACGTTCGTCGCCGAGGCAGGACTCTATAACCTGGCCGGGTGGCCACAGGAGGTCGAGGATCACCAGCTCTACCGCTCGGCACTGGAGTTCCATCTCGTCTTCCTGCAGTCCTGGCTGCTGGTCGCGCTCTGGTGCGCCGGCGGTCTCTTCATCGCGGCTACCTGGTACCGCAGCGACGGTCTCGGGGGCCTGGCCCTCGGACTGGGCATCGTGGTTTCCGGGATCTCCGGCATCTCGTTCAGCACCGATTGGGGACCATTCGGCAGCGTTTACGAGCACCTCACGGGCGATCAATCGGTCAGCTATCCTGTCGGCGTCGCCCTGCATCTCGGGCTGATAGCGCTGATGCTCGGCCTCACATGGCTCGCCGTGCGCAGCGTCCCCATCAGAAACAAGGGGGCCTAACGACGATAGGGACACTCGCCCCTCGTCCCGGGCCGCGAGAGGAAGTCTTCATGATCAAAGTGCACGACGTCACGAAACGGTACGGAGACACGGTCGCCGTGGACCGGCTGTCGTTCGAGGTCAGACCGGGGATCGTCACCGGTTTCCTTGGTCCAAACGGCGCCGGCAAGTCGACGACGATGCGGATGATCCTCGGACTCGACAACCCGAACAGGGGGGCCGTCACCGTCAACGGCCGCCGCTACGGTGATCTTCCAGCGCCCATGCGCGAGGTGGGCGCCCTGCTGGACGCCAGGGCGATCCAGGGCGGCCGCACGGCCCGTGAGCACCTGCGCTGGCTCGCGCAAGCCGGGGGGATCGCCCAGCGCCGCGTCGATGAAGTGATCGAGGTCGTAGGCCTGACTGACGTGGCCGAGCGTAAAGTCGGCGGCTTCTCGCTGGGGATGTCTCAGCGCCTCGGTATCGCCACGGCGCTGCTCGGCGACCCGCGGATCCTCCTCTTCGACGAGCCGGTCAACGGCCTCGACCCGGAGGGCATCGTCTGGATCCGCAACCTGCTCAAGGGCCTGGCCGCCGAGGGCCGGACGATCCTGGTCTCGAGTCACCTGATGAGCGAGATGGAAGAAACGGCGGACCACGTCCTCGTGATCGGCCGCGGCCGCCTGATCGCCGACATGAGCGTGCGCGACCTGACGCAGCGCAGCTCGATGGGCGACGTTGTGGTCAGCTCGCCCCGAGCGGCGGACCTGGCGAGGCTCCTCACAGAAGCCGGCGTGGCGGTTACGGCGTCCGCTGACGGCGTCCTGGCCGTGGCCGGCCTGGAAGCCGCTCGCATCGGAGAGGTCGCGGCGGCCAACGGCGTCGTCCTTCATCAGCTGACGCCGCGCCGCGCCAGCCTCGAGGCGGCCTTCATGGAACTGACCCGCGACAGCGTCGAGTACCACGCGGGAGCCATGCCGGCCGACGCCACGGCCCTCGCTGAAACGGCCCGGGAACTCACCGAAGGGAGCAGCAGCAATGACCGCTGAAACTAACGTGACTGAAGCCACCGCGACTGATCGCGCCGGCACCAACGCCCCCGGCTTTCTCGCCACGTTCTCCGCCGAGTGGACAAAGCTGACGTCCGTGCGGTCGACGTACGTCATCGTCCTGCTCACGATCGTGCTGGCCATCGGCATGACCGCGCTCGTCGCCCTGGCGACCGGCAGCACATGGGACGACTGGAACGCTAACAACCGCGAGCAGTTCGACCCCGTCCTGTTCAGCGCCTTCGGCGCGATCTTCACCGGCATCCTGCTCACTGTGCTCGGTGTGCTCAGCTTCGGATCCGAGTACTCGTCGGGCATGATCCGGCTCACCTTCACCGTGACGTCGCGACGGTGGCGGGTGCTGATCGCGAAGGCTATCGCGATCGCAATCATTACCTGGGTGACCGCGACCGTGGCGACCGTCGGGATGTATCTCGTCGGGCAGGCTGTCCTTGAGGCCTTCGACATGCCGACGGTCGCCATCAGCGAATCGGACGGGCTGCGTACCGTGCTGGCGCTCAGCCTGACCGCGCCGTTCTTCCCCATCATCGGCCTCGCCCTGGCAGTGCTCATGCGCAACACCGCCGGCGCGATCACGACGGCGTTGGCGCTGTTCTTTCTCCCGGCGATCTTCGGTGGTCTGCTGCCCACCTGGTGGCAAGAGAACGTCCTCGCCTTCAATCCCACATCGGCCAGCGACGCGCTGGCCTTTGGCCACCTGGACGATTCCGCGATGTACCTCGACGCTCCGCTCGCCGCCGTTGTCGTGGTGGCCTGGTTCGTCATCTTCATGGGCGCCGCCCACATCAC
>WHTO01000146.1 GCA_009377665.1 Dehalococcoidia bacterium | reverse complement strand
CGTCTCTACAACAATCTTGTGAAGCTGCTGGCTGACGAACTCGGGGTTGAGCCGGAGGAGGAGACCCTTGAGGCAAGAAACCGGGCACTGCAAGGACGGGATTCCATCGCAGCGCTTTGAGTCGGATCGACAAGGTCACTGAAGGAGCGGCCTCTAGAAATGCGGGTCTAGCTGCGTGAGGAACGACCAAGCCGCTCGTCCTACATCCAGCGCCTCAGCGACGTCTTTTCCTTCTTCCGTTCGTCCGTACCTCCGGTTGATCTCCCCTCCATGTTGGAAGCCCTTCGTTCGCTCGACTACTCGTCGCCGGGGGTGAAAACACAGATCGACAATCCCCGTGTCGAGGAGAGGCTTTCCTCGTGTGGGGGCTCGCCCGGTGACCGGGGTTCGAAGCCGTGATTGATTGCCCCCTTGGCCGGAGCCGGGACTCGATGGGGCTCTCGTTTTCGTCTCATGGCCCCGCTACCGTGTGGGGAATGAGGCTGAACAGCGCTACTCAGGCCGAATCTTGTCACAGGCATGTGGTACTGCTAGCTCCATGCTGTCGGGTGACCGGGTAAGGCCAGAGGTGACGGCGACGACCGATCGTTCAACGCGGCCGGATGACCCGGCGGTCTCTTTTGACCTGCCTGAGGTCAACGATGTCAGCGTGCCATCGGCCCCGGACGTTTCCGGACTGACGGCGTTCGCCGGCCCGGCGGCGGCTGATTCCCTGGCCCGGCGGGTGAAGGCGGTGGCGTGCACGGCGCCCCTGCACGACCTCGAGGCGAACAAGGTGCGCAGGGGCGGCCCCGGCTGGTCTGGCCTGAACTGCTGGGAACTTGCGTTTCTTGCCATTGACGCGGTGGCGACCCGTATGGACTTCGACTCGGGCGCCCCCTACGACGACATCATCGCCGTGGTGGCCGCCCAAGCGGCACACCAGGTCCCCGAGCTGACCGCCGATGAGTGCGCGGCAGTCGGTGCGTGGGTGGTCGACGGGCTCGTCAGCGGGCGAACCGGCGATGGGTTCGACGCCGTGTATGGGAGTTGGAGCAATGATGGATATCAGGCCTCGGAGTGGGCGTTCAAGCTTCTAACCGAACATCCTGACGATCGGAGCGGAGTTTCTTTGCGAGCCTCAGATGAGGCAATCAATGTTCTCGTCGGAGCGCTCGACACGGACGTAGAGTCCGCCAAGATCGCGGCCGAGGCGAAGCTGCAGAATCTCATCGACCGCGGCCTGCTTGACGAGGCCGTGGCGACCGCCCAGGCAGCGCGTTACCTGACCATCCGTTACGCCGAGGCGCTGCGGCGCGAGGTGGCTAACACGCGTCTCAACGTTGCTGACGTGGACTGGGCGGAGCGGGTGCCCGGGATCATCGAATCGGCGCTCGACCATGTGCTCGGACGATATCGGTCGGAACGTCACATCCTGGCTAACATCGCCGAGAACCGCGATGCGGCAACCGATCGGGGGCTGCGGGAGCGGGCCAATCAGCTGATCGCGGTGGTGAAGGATTGTGAAAGGCGCCACCAGGCCCTCCATACGCGCCTGATCACGATTCGGGCGGAGTTCCGCGAGGCCCAAGACGAGCTGTTGTCGCGGCCGCCAGGGGAAGTCCTGCGCGTCGACATTCAGCAGGCGTTGCTGGTGCCGCTCCTCTGCCTGCCCGTCAGCAGAGCGGCCCCGCCGCTCCGCCGGTTCTTCACCAAACTTTCGGGCCCCGCCGACGTGGTGCTGGGTGATGTGGACCGGCTCCTGTGCGAGTTGGCCGAGCCGCAGGTGCGTCTTGAGCATCTTGGCGCGGCCGTGGACGAGCCTGAACTGCTGACCTAAGCCGGACGCCGTTGTTCGACGACAGTACGTGGGATTTGGCCGAAGGGGTGCTCGCAGACCTTGACGGACTTACCCGGCTTTCAGTGGCCCTGGCTCGGGTCGCAGACGCCGCACTCGATGGTGCCCGACCCAATCCCACGTCCACCGACCAAGACGATAAAGATGCCGAGGTCCGGAGCGATCCCCCGGTAGCGGAACGGGTAAGCCGGGCATGCCATCTTGTCGCACTGCTCGCCGCGAAGGTCTATGACCCGGACGTGACGGGAGCGCGCAGCGAACGTCGCGAGCGGGTGTTGGTTGCCCTGTCGGACGGCACGCCGCTGGACGCACCATGGGTGGCTGGCGACGACGTACTCCTAATCCCAGTGGCCACTGCAAGCTCCGAGGATGGGAGGGGGCGATGACGGAAGCGGCGGACGCGGCTGTCCTGCTGCGCTACGCATGGCTGCCCAAGCGCGTTCCGGGCGGCGATGCCGAGTACACGCGCCTCGTGAATCGCTACCTGGGCGAACGCGACTTCCAGGAAACGTGCGAGGCCATCGCCTCAGGTCTCGGCTTGTTCATAGTGACCGTCGACCCGCAGGCAGGCATCGTTGCCTTCGCCGAGGGTGGCTCACCTTTCGCCTTGACGCTGGGGGACTACTCCAAGCGGGCCAGCGGGTCCGATGCTTTGTGGGTCGTGCACGGCCTCGCCTTTGTCGCCGCGGCTCGGTTGTGCTTTCCTCAGCCTGCGCATCTCGATGCCGTCGACCGCCAGCCCCGGGTATCGGTGGCGGACGTCGACGAGTACGTGCGCCGACTGTGTGCGCGGTTGGACGAGGAACACCGGGACCAGGACATCGACCCGCCCGCCGACCAGCCGGCGCTTGAGCGGACGTGGCGCGCCTACCAGCGCCGCCGCGAAGTCGGGCGCACTGGGGATGCCCGCGCCCATCAGGCCTCGACGCAGCGCATTGCTGAGAAGACCCTCGAGTGGCTGGCCGACCACGGCTGCCTCCGCCCTGTCCCGGGCGTCGACGGCACCTTCTGGGCCACCGCCCGCTTCCGAGTGATCGTTCGGGAGCTTGCCGGCAACGAGTTCTACGCGGACGTGCTCGCGGCCACTGGGGCCGAGGGCGGCGCTGGCGACCATGCCGCGGCGGCCACCTGAGGGAGCGACTATGTCTGGAATTCGTCTTCGCCGGATCCGACTAGACGGTATCGGTCCATCTGGGGCCCGCTTCGACCCGCTCACCATTGACTTGACCAGCGGTGGAGCGGCGTCGCCGGTGGCGCTGCTGTTCCTCGAGAACGGCGGGGGCAAGTCTGTGCTGTTACGGCTGGTGTTCTCCGTCGTCCTGCCAGGGCGACGCAATGTGGTTGGTGGCGCCAGGCTTGCCGACTATGTCCTATCGCGTGATGTCGGCCACATCATCTGTGAGTGGGAGATCGACGACGGCACTCAGGTCCCGTCCCTGTTCGTGACCGGCAAGGTTCTTGAGTGGCGGGGCGGGCACCGCTCAGCAAACGCCGACAACCTGAAAGAGAGCTGGTACTCCTTCAGCCCCTATGCAGGTGTCATCGACTTTGACACCCTGGCCACTCGCAAAGACGGGCGGCGACTGTCGCGGGCGGGTTTCCTGACCACGCTCGCCGAAGCGCAGCGGGCCACACCGGCCCTCAACCTCGTCGTTGAGCACTCGCCCGGCGCATGGCGGGAGCACCTACTCAAGAACACGCCGCTGGATCCGGTGCTGTTCCGTTACCAGCGGGCGATGAACGTCGATGAGTCCGACGCAGATGAGTTGTTCTCAAGGGTAACTACCGGCGAGGCGTTCGTGCGATTCCTCCTGCGAGCCGCTGCCGACCCCGACGAACTGCGCGAGTTCGGCGCCCTTCTCGACGCCTACGCCAGGCAGGCGGCAAGCCGCGACGCCCTCGAACTCGAAAGGGTGTTTGCCGAAACCGCCCTGGACGCGCTCGGCCCGGTCGCGGACGCCGAGGCGGCACGACGGGCGGCCGCCGACCTGTTGGCAGAGGCAGACCGGCGAGCTGACTTGTTCGCCCGCTCCCTGCTCGCCGAGGTTGCTCGGACCGAGGGTGAGGCCAGTGTCCTCAACGCGAACGCCGCTGCCGCGAAGGAGCGGGCGGAGACAGCAGGCAGCGAGTCGAACAGGTTCGAAAGCTTCACGCGCGAGCTCCGCCGTCAAGCGGCCCTCTTCGACCTGGCCGACGCCGAGGCGCTCGCTGCCGAGGCCGAAGCTGCCGTGCGCACGGCGGAGGTCGAACTCGCCGGATGGGAGGCGGTCCCCACCATCGCTAACGCGCGACGGGCTAACGTCACCAGGCGCGAGCTCACTGCCGCCGTCGAGCAAGCGGCCTCCGACGAGGCCCCATACCGAGCGGCCCGCGACCGGGCAGCGATCGCGCTTCTGGCCGCCGTCGAGCGGGAAAAAGCCGCTCTCGAGGAGCGAGCGTGCATCGCGCTCCGTGAAGCAGATGAACTGGATGCCCGCGCCGAGAGCGCCCGGAGAGCCACTATCGATGCCGAAGCTCAGGCCGCAGCATCCATCGCGGAGGCCAAGCAGCTCGGCGAGCGCATCACCGCTGCCGACGAGGAGCGGTCTCACCTGGTGACCGGCGGGATTCTCGGCACGGCTGAGTCGGCCGAGGCCGCCCGGGACCGACATTTGCAAGCAGCCACTTTCGCTGGCGAACGTTTGGCGGCAATCGCAGAGCGACGTGCCGCGATCGTGGGCTCTCAGCGCAGCCTTAACGAACGCGACCGCGACCTCGCCGATCGCCTGGTTGAGGCGGATACCGAGCTGCGGGCCGCAGAGGACCATCTCCAGCGCTTCAAGAGTGAGGCCAGCGCCGTACTAGGTGCCGATCGGGTTGTCGCTCTCGTCGGCGACGGCGTTGAGCTGTGGCCGGCAGTGGATCGGGTCACCCAGATTCTGAACACCGATATCGCCGCTGCCGAGACTCGCGTCCGCGACCTCGCCGTTGCAGGCAAAGACGACGAGGTCGCCCTCGAATCCCTCGGTACCGAAGGGCGGCTTCCTCCCAGCGCCGACGTCCAGGCAGCACTCGAGGCGCTACGAGGGGCGAGGGTCCCGGCAACGGCCGGCTGGTCGTGGCTTTCCCAGCTCAACCAGGACGCTCGCGACCGGGCTCTTTCATCTAACCCATTGCTCGCCGGCGGCGTCATCGTGACCAACCCCGCCGCGCTCGACCGGGCGAGGAGCGTTCTGACGGATGCTGGACTCGATGTTCGCAGCATTGTTGCCGTTGGACCCGCCGCTGATCTCGAAGCCGGGTCGCCCGCGGTGGCTACCTTGGTGGTGCCGCCCAATCCGGCTCTCTACGACGAGTCTTTGGCCGACGCGGAAAGTAGGCGTCTGGCCGCCCGCGTTGACGCCTCCTCCCGCGAGCGAGAGGAGCTCACCTCTGCCGCGGATGCCGACCGCCGCCTCCGTGATCGCATCGCCGATATTGTGCGCCGCTGGTCGGCGGACGCGGTCGCTACGTGTGAGGACCGCGTCAGGCAACTGCGCACCGAGGTCCAGGAGATGCGAGGCGAGCGCAGCGCCCTTGCCGCCGACCTACGTCGGCTGGAAGGTGAGTTCTCCGACCTTGAGACCGAAGCCAGCACTCAACGCACCGCCGAACAGACCGCCAGAACAGCTGCCAGCGAAGCCGATCGCCTCACTGAACGCGAAGCCGATGCCGACAGAGCACGCGAGCGGATCCCAGCGCTTGATTTGCACGCATCGACGCGGCGGGAAGACGCTATGCGGGAAAGCCGCGCCGAAACCAAAGCGCGGGGAGATGCATCAGTAAAAAGGAACGAAGCCGCCGAGCTGCGGCGTCATCGAGCCGACCTCGACAGGGTCCTCGAGGACGTTCCCATCACCCGCACTCCTGCCGAGCCGGATGGCATCTCTAGGCCGGTCGATGATCTGCGGGCGCGATTCGACGCTGCCGCGGGCGCGCTTGCCCGAGTTGCAGTAGGCGACGACCTCCATTCGGCTTTACATGCCGCCGAAGCGGACGAGGCCGCAGCCACCGCTAAGGTCATGGCCCTTTCCGCTGCGGTGCGAGATGCCGCAGAGCGGTTGGCATCAACGGGTGCGGCGGCGACACCCGCATCACTGGACGAGGCGCGCCGCAGCGCAGCCGTAACGTTCGACCGTTGCCGCAGCGAGGATAAAGCCGCGTCCAATATGGTCGCCCTCGCACAGAAGGAGGTCGAGACGACCAGCCGGCGCGACGAGCGAACTGGCCGCGCCCACGCCGAGCTACCTGATGAGTGGAAGCCGACCGACGCGACCACGGCGCGCCGCCTCTCCGAGGACGTTGGCGAGCTCGCGCGCGCGGCCAGGTCCCGCCAGCTCGCTGCCGAGGGTGAGCAACGACAAGCTATTAACGCTGCCCAGACATCCCGCACCCGCGCTCAGGTCCTCAAGGCACATGCTGCCAGACTCGGCCGCCGCGACGCCCCCCCGGAGGACTTAGTAGGTGTCGCTCCCTGGTCTGGCAGTGAGGACACCGCGGCTACGCAGGCCGATTCGCTTGGCGAGGCACACAGCGAGGCGGCGACGGCGCTCGACGACGCCACGAGGCGCCTCGAGCGCGCCGTCGAATATACGCGCCGAGTAGCGAACGAATCTCGCTTCGC
>WHTO01000145.1:3191-6493 GCA_009377665.1 Dehalococcoidia bacterium | reverse complement strand
TTCGCGTTACGGTGCATGGGGCCTCCTCGGACGGTGATTCGTACAATCACACGTTCCGTCGGAGGCCCCTTTCATTCACCCGGGCTGTCACCAACCTCTGTGCTCAGTACACCTAGGCAGCGCTTCGGGCAGCACGCCACCGAGATCGCCGTCGCGAGCCACCAAAGGCCCCAGGCCGCCGATCACCTCTCGCGCCCGGCCGGGCCCGCACACGCGCGGCTGATAGTTGACCTCGTCGTTGTCGGTGAGGATGCAAGTCAGCTCGATGGCCTCAAGGCCGTCCGGTCCGAAGAGGGTGCGTGCGACCAACCCACAGCCCGGATTGTCGGAGTCGAAGCGCCCAGGGGTGCCGAACACGAAGTTGCCCAGCGAGTAAAGGACGGGCATCCCGCCCGTGACGCCAACGCTTTGCGCGACGTGTGGGTGATGGCCGACGACGAGTTCGTATCCGGCGTCGGCGAACAGGGCGGCGAAGAATGTCTGCTGGACGTTGACCACGGAGTAGTTCTCGCCCCAGTGGACGTAGGCAACCACCCAGCGGGCGCCGGCGTCGATGGCCAGGCGATGTCCCTCGCGGATCGCTTCCTGATCGAGGGGCATGACGCCGAGGCGATCATCGCCCGCGGTGGCGCCCGGCCGGCCTCCCCCGAAGCCCAGCACCGCGAGGTCGCCAAATGGCGTCTCGATGATCAGCGGCCTGGCAGCGGCCGCGATATCTTCCCCGGCGCCGAACGTCGTTAGGCCAGAGCGATCGAGGTGCTCGATGGTGTCGCCCAGGCCGGCGGGCCCACGGTCCATGGCGTGGTTGTTGGCCAGGCTGAGAGCATCAAAGCCAGCCGCCGCCAGCGCCGGGGCGGCCGCCGGGCGGGCGTTGTACTGCCAGCGGCGGTCGCTGAAGTAGTCCTCAGTGCGGTCCGTGATGGGCCCCTCGGCGTTGCCGATAAGGTAGTCGCCCTCGGTTATGTCGCCCAGAAGAGCGAAGCGCCACGAGTAGCCCTGCTCGTCGAGCAGCGGCTGAGCGCCGTCCGCGAGCAGGATGTCGCCGGTCCAGACGACCTCGAAGCGGTCACAGGGCTCCGGGCAGGCGACGGGCTGGAGAGAAGCCGACGTTGACCCGCCGCACGCTGCCGCCCCCGAAACGGAGGCCGCCACCAGCAGTCCCAGCGCCAGGCGTCCGAGCCAGGAGGTCTGCACGACGCCAGTCTAGGCTTCAAGCCCGGCCTCAATCAGGAGTCAATCGTCACGGTGCCGGCCAGGCCATCAACCGTTATGCGCTGACCCGTGGTGATGCGGCTGGTGGCGTCGCGGACGTTGACGACCGCCGGGAGGCCGTACTCGCGCGCCACCACCGCGCCATGCGAGAGCATGCCGCCGAGGTCCATGACGACGGCCGCGGCCAAGGGGAAAAGCGGCGTCCAACCGGGGTCGGTGAAGGGTGCCACGAGGATCTCGCCGGCTTCGATGACGCTGTCGCCGGGGTCGAGGATGACACGGGCGGGACCAGAGGCCACGCCCGCGCTGGCCGGTATGCCCCGCAGCACGGTCTCCCTGCCAGCTGCCGCTGCCTGCGCGGGTTCCGTATACGGCTCGTCGAGATCGGCGGCGCGCAGGATCAGTGGCGGCTCTATCGCCTCGTAGCGGGTGAACTCGGCTCTGCGCCGCGCAATCAACGCTGCCACGTCGGTCGATGGCCCCTCGGTCATCGCCACCAGCTCTTCGTGTCGCAGGAAGAAGATGGCGTCCTCGTCCGCGAGCCTGCCCGCCGCGTGCCAGCGCCGGGCCAGCTCGAGAGTGGCGCGGCGCGAATGCAGCGTCAGGCGCAGGGCGTGGAACTTGGGGTTCTCCCGCAAGGGCAGAAAGCGTCGCGCGTCGCGCAGGACCTTCAGAAAGGCGATCGCGCGCCAGGGAAAGAGTCGCCGCCCGAGGGAACTTTCCAGCCTGCCGAGCACGGTGCGCTCGGCGGATCTGCGCCGCTCCTGCTGGCGATCAGCGAACGCCACGGGGTCGACCTCCTCTCCTGCCAGGGCGTAAGCGCGGAACGCGGCCATCAGCGGCCCCGGCCGTTCCACCCAGCGGGGCACGCGGGCCTCGAGCTCGCCGGCGGCGCGGTGCCCGTACTCGGCGAGATAGCGCCTGAGGTTGGCAACGGCCCGTGATGCCCGAGGATCGGCCTCAAGCCGTCCGAGCAGCGTCTCCGGGGTTGAGTCCCGGACCAGGTCGAGCATGCCGGGCAGCGCGCGTGCGCGGCGAGCGATGCGCCAGAGCTCGATGTTGGCCTCGGCGGTCTTGACGCCGGACAGGCCGGTGACCAGATCGCTGGCCAGGCTGTCGTCGCCCAGCCAGCGATCGAGCAGGAAGCGGAGCTGGGCGTAGTAGGTGAAGGCGAAGGCCTGCGCGTCCATGAGGAGGGCCATGCGCGGACGCATGAGCGACATGACCTCGTCGACCAGCGCGATCAGGTCGCCGTCGGAGAGGGTCGAAAGGTCGCTGCGCGCGAAGCGGGGCAGGACGTTCTCGGTCTCCTCTACCTGGCGCTCGTACCGGGCGTGGATTCCCCTGCCGAAGCGGAGCTGAGCCAGCAGGCCGGGCAGGTGGCGAATCACCGCGAGCGGGCGCAGGCCCCGGTCGGGGAAGAGGGATTCGAGCCCCGCCCCCGGGCCGCCGATGTTGGCCATGAACTGGCCGGTCGGGAAGCCGAGGCTGTCGAGCGCCTCGGCGAAGGCCCCGAAGTTGAAGTAGAGGCGGCCGTGGAAGAGCTGGACGAAGCTGGCCGAGTCGACCCATCCGACGCCGCTGCGGCGGAAGCTCGAACGGAAGGTCTCGTTAATGTCGGACTCGAGCCAGGACCAGGTGAGCGGGGTGACTACGCCGGGAAGGATCTCGCCGGCGTTGGCGCGCGTCCAGAGGTCGCTGTCGCGGAAGAGGACCGGGCTGGGGTTGTAGCCGGGCTGGGCCGCGACGCCCCGACCGCGGGGTCTTACCGTCGCATGCTCTCGATCAGCACTCGGGCGACTTCGGGCCGGGTGAACTCTTCGGGTGGCTCTTCGCCCTGGGCCAGCATGTTCCTGACCTGCGTGCCCGAGAGGATAACGCGGGCGTCTCCGGAGTGGGGGCAGGTCTTGTTGCTCGCCATCGAGCCGCACTCGCGGCAGAAGAAGCTGTTCTCGAACATCAGGGGCGTTATCCCGAGCTCGCCGGGCTCGTAATCGCTGAAGATCTGCTGCGCGTCGTAGGTGCCGTAGTAGCTGCCCACGCCGGCGTGGTCGCGGCCGACGATGAAGTGTGAGCAGCCGTAGTTCTTG
>WHTO01000145.1:0-3181 GCA_009377665.1 Dehalococcoidia bacterium | reverse complement strand
ATGATGGCATGGAAGATCGCTTCACGCGGCCCCGCGTAGCGCATGGCCGCCGGCAGCAGCGAAAGCAGATAGCGGTCCTGCGGGTAGTAGTTCTCGAGCAGCGCCCTGTAGCAGCGGATGCGCACGTCGGCGGGGATGTCGTCGGCCTTGGTAGCGCCGACAAGCGGATGCACCAGCAGGCCATCGACGCTCTCGAGGGCGACCTTCTGCAGGTACTCGTGGGCGCGGTGGATGGGATTACGCGTCTGGAACCCGACCACCGATTGCCACCCGCGTTCGGCGAAGGCGGCGCGCGCTTCGGCCGGCGTCAGCCGCAGCTCGGGAAAATCGTGCTGGGGCTGGCGCAAGACTCGCACCGGCCCGGCCAGAAGTACTTCGCCTCTTTCGTAGACCGCCGCGACGCCGGGATGGGCGTCTTCCTCGGTGCGATACACCTCGACCGCCTCGCGGCGGGGTTCGGCGTCGTAGACTTCCTGCACCGTGAGCAGGGCCACTGCAGTGCCCGCTTCGTCGCGGAGGGCGATTTCTTCGCCGTCCTTGAGGGCGCTTGCGAACTCGCGGGAGGCGTCAAGGACCACCGGGATCGACCAGGGGAGACCGTTCGCCAGCCGCATGCCGTCGATGACGCTGCGGTAGTCCGTTGAGCCCATGAAGCCCTCGAGGGGACTGAGTCCTCCGTTGGCGATCAGCTCCAGGTCCGAGCTGACCCTCTCGCCGATCGTCAGAGACTTCAGGGATTGTGCCTGTGATTCGGCCGCCTTTGCGTCGTTCGCGCTGAGCAGGCGGTTAACGAGCGTTCCGCCGTGGGGTGCAGGTATTGTCATGAGACTAGACTCGACGCTGCCCCGGCAACGGGCAAACCGAACCGAAGCGGAGATAGAATGGGCGAATGTATAACACCATCGTCGTCCCGCTGGACGGATCACCACTGGCCGAGCACGCGCTCCAGCACGCCGTCGGACTCGCTGCGGCCCTGAAAAGCAAGCTTCACCTGGTCCGTGTCTACGACATCGCGACGACGCTCACGCCCGGCGTGATGGCGGCGCCGGCGATGGATACCGGCCCGGTGGCGGGCGAGATCATCGAGGAGCTCGCCGAAACAGAGGCGAAAGAGGCGGATGAGTACCTTGCGGCTCAGGCTCGCCGGCTGCAAGAGGGCGGCGCCAACGTCGAGTACTCGGTGCAGCGTGGGCCCACCGTCGATGTGCTGGCGGCGCTGGTCGAGCAGCTCCCTGCCGGCCTCGTGGTCATGTCGACGCGGGGGCAGAGTGGCGTCAAGCGCTTCGTCTTCGGTAGCGTTGCCGATGGCCTCGTCCGCCGCGTCGAGATACCGGTGATGATTGTCCCGAACACCGAGGACTGAGCCTCTCCCCGGGATCACCGTTTGAACCTTGAAATCAGCGACGACGGGGCGGTAGCCCTGCTCAGGCTGCCCGACGGCGGCCTCGACGAGGGCTCGTGCTCGCGCTACGAGCGCGAGATCCGGGGCTTCAGTGAAGACGATTTGCGCGTGCTCGTCATCGCGGGTAGGCGCTGGGAGTGGGAAGGCGGACTCGCGGGCGCCGGCGGGCTGGTCGAGTCATGCGCCGCCGTCCCACAGCCCGTCATAGCTGCTATCGATGGGCCGGCGCGTGAAGAGGGGATCGAGCTGGCGCTGGCCTGCGACATTCGATTCGCGTCGCCCGCCTCCGTGTTCCGCATGGGCCAGGTTGCACAGGGAAGGATCCCGTCGGCCGGTGGCACGCAACGGCTGCCGCGCCTGGCAGGGATGGCGGTTACGGCTCGGCTCATTCTTCTTGGCGAGGAGGTCGACGCCGAGCGGGCGCTCGACGACGGAATCATCGGCGCGATCGCCAATGATCCCACGACGCATGCGCTGGCGGCCGCGGCGGCCATCGCAGCCCGCGGGCCGCTGAGTGAAAGGCTGGCCAAGGAAGCCATCGGCAGGGGCGCCGAGATGCCGCTGGAGCAGGCGCTGCGCTTCGAGACCGACCTTACGGTCATCCTGCAGTCGACGGAGGACAGGGCCGAAGGCGTCAGGGCCTTCCTGGAGAAACGGGCGCCGCGCTTCGAAGGCTCCTAGCCCACGGGTTTTTCGTTCGACCGCGATAGCGCATCCTTTTCTTAGGCGGCGCCGGGCAATGAGCGTTTTTCGCGCTGGCCGCCGTCGAGCCTGAGATCGCTGCATGACTGAGAATCCCCTGCTCTACGAGAAGGACGGCGCCGTCGCCCGCGTTACCCTGAACCGCACGGGAGCTATCAATGCGTTCACCATCGAGATGCGCGACCTGTTGTGGGAGCACCTGGGCGCTATCCGGGATGATCCGGATATTCGAGTCGCCATCTTTCGCGGGGCGGGGGACCGTGGATTCTCGGCGGGCGCCGACATCGCCGAGTTTGGCTCGGGGCCCTCGCTCTACGACTCGCGCCGCGCCCGACGCGAGCGGGACGTCTGGGGACTGATGCTGACCATCGACAAGCCGTTGATCGCCCAGTTGCATGGCTTTGCCCTTGGCGCCGGGCTGGAGCTGAGCCTTTGCTGCGACTTCAGGATCGCCGCCGATGATGCCGTGCTGGGCCTTCCCGAGGTGAAACTGGGCTACATCCCGTCGGCCGGCGGGACGCAGCTGCTGCCGCGCGCCGTGCGGAGCTCGCTGGCGCGCGAGATGATTTTGACCGGGGAGCCGATCGGCTCGCGGCGCGCCCTCGCCGCGGGGCTCGTCCACGCCGTGACAACCACGGCGCGGCTGGACGATGAGGCCTCGCTGCTGGCCGCGAAGCTCTGCGCGCAACCACGCTCCGCCATCGGCGCGGCGAAGCGCGCGCTGGCGGCCTCGCTTGAGACGAGCCTGGAATCTGGGCTGGCTGTGGAGCGGGCGCTGGCGGGCGCGCTGCAGGCGCAGGGCGCCGGGGACGGCCGCTGATGGACGACGGGGCCTTCGGACGCAACGGCCATGAGGACGACGAAAGAGCGCGCCCACGCTTAAGCCGCCGCGCCATATTCATGGCCGTGGTTACCCTGCTCTTCTCCCTGGTAGCGATCGTCGTCACGTTCGGCTTCCTTACGCCTTCCACGAGCGAGGTCGTCGGGCGCGGGTCGCAGTTCGCGGCGGGCTCGGTGACCTGGCGGACCTCGGAAAACTACTACATCGTGCGGCTGGAGTCGGGAGAGTTCCGGGCG